>NZ_JBHVFE010000774.1:0-2099 GCF_042801945.1 Kitasatospora sp. NPDC057542 | reverse complement strand
CCCGACGCCCGAGTGCGTCGGGCGGCCGGGCCGTTCAGTCCAGGAAGGGAGCGGCTTGACGCGATGCACTTGAGCGGTTCGATCGTGAACCGCCGCCGACTGCGCGTCGATCGCCGGCAGGAAGCTGCCATTCCGACACCCGACTACCCGGGCCCTGCGTTGCCGTGGCGCCGGCACAGACGGGGCGGGTGCGGGCGGCATAGGAGCGAGCGGCCACGACGAGGCCGATGCCCAGACCGCCGAATGCCAGGCCGCCGAACTCGACGAACCAGGTGATCCCCGAGCTGGTGGTGAACGGCAGGGACGGCTTGATCCCGGGCAGCACGCCGACAGCCATGAGCGGGGCCATGATGACGAGGACGGCCCCGTACATCGTCAGTGGGATGCCGGTCAGCCAGGCCGGAACCAAGGGCAGCAGGCGAGGGACCCGCCGTCCGGACAGGAACAGCGTCCAGCGGGGGAACACCTGCCCCCACACGTACAGCAGCCCCAGCAGCAGGAAGATCCCGACCATCGCGGCCAGCACGGTCACGTCGATCCCCGCCGACGCGGTTGCCTTCGCCGGGCCTGACGCGTCGACGCTCGTCGTCCTCTGCCAGTCATCGCCCGCGACGCCGAGCGCGTTGCCGCCCAGCGTCCAGATGGTCTTGGCTCCAGCCCACGGCAGAAGTCCGCACATGAGCAGGTACACCGTGACGCGGGTCCGCCTCGGGGCCCGGGAGGCCGCTGGGTGGGCAAGCGGGCCGTCGGCTGCGCCGGCGTGCGGCCGCCCACATCGCGGGCAGTCGCCGCGCAGCCGTCGACGGTACGACAAACCGACGAGGAACAGAAGGGCGGCGCCGGCCGTGTTCAACAGCACCTGGGCCAGCCCGGTGGCGCTCTCGACCCCCGAGAACGTCGCAATCGTCACGAAATGGATCGGCAGCCCGTTCATTCCCACGACGAACACCGGGAGCGCCGTGACCAGCGCCGTCGCCACCACAACCCGGCCGGGCCTGGTGAGCGTTCGGGTGCCGGCCAGGCAGGCGCCGCCGGCCAGGAGCGCGAGGGCCGCCAGGAAGAGCTGGACCCCCGGCGCGTACGAGGCGTGTTCCTTCCATTGCACGGTGGTGCCCGTCACCGCCCAGGTGACCTCGACAGCGGCGTACAACACGCCCCACAGAGCAGCGGCCGTGGGTACCCACATGGGCCACCGCCGCCACCACAACTTCCGCCGCGGGCTTGTGGTCGGTGGCCTGGGAACGCCGCCTGCCTCCGAGTTTGCAGAAACAGCCACTGAGACCCCCGTATATCCGGACTGCCGACACCCCAAGACTCCCCGTCACCCGCGCCGATCACATCCATCCCACGGATCACCCGACTCCCCCGCGCGGGGGAAGGCCGGAGCGTGAGCGTCAACCCGGCAGGCAGCCATGAGAGAGGAACCGCTCCGCGAAACCCCGCGTCCCGGTGCGCGGGTGACAGCACGGCCAGTGCCAGCCGGCCGGTGTCGGCCGGCAGGGTCCACGGGAAGGTCCAGAGCGCCTGTGCCAAGCGGGCCGCTCCGCCCGGCGAGGCGTCCGACGCGCGCCGTACGGCCGCCTCCCCGGCTGCGCCGAGGAACGCGATGCCGCCGCCGACCGCCACCTCCAGCGGTGTCACCGCGCTGATCAGCAGCAGCAACAGCCCTCATCAGAGCAGGAATTCGTCCGCCGTCCGCACCGCACAACCCCCTGTGCCACACGCTGCCGGGCCCCGTCACCGCGGCGGGCGGCCCCAAGGTGTACCGCGTGTCCCACGGCCCGGTCCCGCAGGCGCCGCCGCCCGTGGGATCGTCCTTCCGTACCACCCGTTCGCCGCACGGCCAGGCCGGAACCTCCGATGATCGGCCCGGCCGGTTCAGTCGGGCGGTTCGTGGGGTTCAGGGTCATGGGCCGGTTCGGTCACGGCGTACTCGGGGCCGTCGTCCGGCCCCTTCTCCTCCTCGTGCCCGGGAGGCGGTGCGCCTTCGCCGGTCATCCGGAACTCGGGTGTCTCCACCGGGACGGGAGGGTCCTTCGGGATCGGCCCGCCCTGCTCGCTCACGCTGCTCACCTCCAAGGCGCCCGGTCCCGGTGGCC
>NZ_JBHVFE010000773.1:0-2140 GCF_042801945.1 Kitasatospora sp. NPDC057542 | reverse complement strand
CCGGGAGGAGCCTCCTCCCGGCGGGCCGGACTCGTCTGCCTTCCCGGGCCCCGGGGCCTGCGGGGTCAGGCCGGGTCGGCGGTGCGCCCGGGCGCGTCCGGCCGGCTCTCCTCGATCCGCCGCAGCATCCGGCCCAGCATCGCGGAGAGCGCGGCGCGCTCCTCGCCGGCGATGTCCTGGAGCAGTTCCTCCTCGAACACCGCCGCCATCCGCATCGACTCCAGCCACTTGTCGCGGCCGGTCTCGGTCAGCTCGATGATCACCCGCACCCGGTTGGTCTCGTCCCGTTCCCGGGTGACCAGGCCGTCGGCCACCATCCGGTCGATCCGGTGCGTCATCGCCGCCGGGGTGAGCCCGAGCCGCTTGGCCAGCTCACCCGGCCCCAGCTGGTACGGACTGCCGGAGACCACCAGGGCCTTGAGCACCTCCCACTCGGCGGAGGTGATTCCGAGCACAGTCAGCTGCCGGTCGTACGCCACGCCCATCCGCCGGGAGACCCGGTTGAGGGTCTGCACGATCGTCTCCACCTGGGGGTCGACGGTGGGGAACTCCCGCTGGTAGAGGGCCACCTGCTCGGCGATGCCGAACTCCAGGGGGGTGGCCGGGGCGGGCTTGCCGGCAGCCGGCCGCGGCTTGTCCGTAGTCATGCGGACCAGTGTCGCACGAGCATGCACTCCTTAAGCCTTTGACTCCACACTCTTCTGGTGCTAAGACTTTACCTCGTCAAACTTTAGCTCTGAAATCTTCTGGACTTAAGAGTATCCAGTTGAAACCAGGAAGGGGTGTGCACGGTGACCGGCACGGTGAAGCAGCAGAGGCAGCAGCGGCGTGGAGCGGGCGGCCCGCTGCGCCGCGTCCAGATCGGCAACGCGCTCAGTGCGTTCGGCAGCGGGTTCACGATGCCGTACATGTTCGTGTACGTGGACCAGGTGCGCGGGCTGGGCTCGCTGGCGGCCGGGATGGTGTTCACCGTCTTCGCGCTGGCGGCCCTCGTCGTCCTCCCGTTCATCGGCCGCGGCATCGACAGGTACGGTCCCCGCCCGGTGCTGCTGGCCGGTACGGCACTCGCCGCCACCGGCGCGTTCGCCTTCGGCCACGCCACCGGCACCCCGGCCCTGCTGGTCTCCTCCTTCCTGTTCGGCGCGGGTGTCACCACCTGCCAGCCGGCGCTCGCCACGATGATCGTCCGCTGCTCCACGGCGGCCACCCGCTCGCACGCCTTCGCGCTCCAGTTCACCCTGGTCAACCTGGGCATGGGCATCGGTGCGCTGGTCGGCGGGCAGATCGTGAACGTGGCGGACCCGGCCAGCCTCACCCGGCTGTTCACCATCGAGGCGGTGACCTTCCTCGGCCTCGCCCTGGTCACCGGCACCGCCCGGATGCCCAAGGTCCAGCTGACCGTCGTCCAGGAGCGGACCGACGGCCCGACCGGGCTGCGCGCGCTGGTCGCCGACAAGGCGATGCTGCGGCTCTGCCTGCTCGCCGGGCTGATCTTCTTCACCTGCTACGGCCAGTTCGAGTCCGGCGTCGCGGCCTTCGCCACCGACACCGTCGGCACCGCGCCCTCCACCCTGGGCTTCGCGATCGGCGCCAACGCGCTGACCATCGTGGTGCTGCAGATGTTCGTCGTGCGGATCACCGCGCGCCGCCGCCGCACCACCGCGATGGCCGCGGCCGGCGTGGTCTGGCTCGGCGCCTGGGCGATGGCCCTGGTGGCCGGTCTGATCCGGACCGAGACCATGGCCGCCACGGTCGCCATCGTCTCGATCTACGCCCTCTTCGGCGTCGGCGAGTCTCTGCTCGCGCCCACCATGGGCCCGATCGTCGCGGACCTCGCCCCGGCCCGGCTGCTCGGCACCTACAACGCCGGGTACGCCCTGGTGAAGCAGATCGCGATCGCGGTCGGCCCGGCCGTCGGCGTGCTGCTGGTCGGCTCCGGCACCTGGCCGCTCTACCTGGCGGCCATGGCGGGCTCCACGCTGCTGATCGTCGCCCTGGCGCTGCGGCTGCGCCCGCACCTCACGCCGGAGCAGGACAACGCGGCCCCGGTCGTGGTCCGCGCCGTCCCGGTCCGGGAGCTCCAGACCGCCGCGTAGCGGAAAGGCCCGCAAGGGCGTTCGAAACGGGCGCCGACCAGGTC
>NZ_JBHVFE010000772.1:0-2143 GCF_042801945.1 Kitasatospora sp. NPDC057542 | reverse complement strand
GCGCCCTCCGGCCCGGCCCCCGTGGGGGGCCCCTGGGCGCCCGGCGCCCCCCCCCCGGGCGCGCCCCGGCGGGCGCCCCCCCGTCCCCCCCCCGCCCGGGGGGGGGTCTCCCGGCCCGCCCCCCGCCCCACTCCGCCGGCTGTCGCAGCCCCCGTCTCAGCGCTGAATCACCGAGGCGAGCCGTGACACGTCAGAGGCTGTCTCCGTTGTCGGAATCCGGGCTGCTGTCCGAGATGAGTTGCGCCAACCGGTGACAGTGCTGCCCGATACGCAGGTTGCCCTCATCGGTGATCTCGGGGAGAAGCCGCTCAAGATCGCGGAGGACCACTCTGACGGTGTCCAGATGCCGTGCACCGAAGGAAGCACAGCAGTACAACCAGGTGTGTATGCAGCCCCCGAGCCTGCCGTCGACCATCGTCACAAGGTCGACACCTGCCGGCTCGGCCAGGTTGACCCGTGAGGTCCTGTACTCGCCCCTGGATTCCTGCCACAAGCGGGACACCTCGGCCTCTGGCTCATCAGTCACAGGCATGGCGCTCATTGTCGTGCAGCCGTTGCCGGCATGTCATCCGGATCCCTGGTGTCTTCGGCGGCGGATCGGAGCGCCGGCGATGCCGACGAAGGCGAGGAGGCGTTCGGCCTTGCGCTCGCACGGAATCAGGAAGTCCGTGGGCCGTCCGGCGGGCCCTCCGCCCAGAGCATCAGAGCCGGTGCAGCGCCGCCTCGCAGAGCCGGCACCGCTGCTGCTCCAGCTCGGGCGGGTACCACGGCTCGCCCGGCCGGGTGGGGCGGTAGTGGGCGTGCTCCATCGGAGCGGTGTCCAGTCCGCAGAAGGTGCGCGCCTGTGGGTCCTCCGGGACGTCCGGGTCCTGGCCGGCGGCGTGCACCGCGACCACGCCCGGCCCGACGCCCTCGGGGCCGAGGGCCTGGTCCGGGGCCAGTTCGAAGAGGACGACGATCGCAGCCACGGTCCCACCGTGGCGGGCGGCGGCCGTCCGCGCATTTCGATCTTCACCCCACGGGGGCCATCCGGCCCCGGATTGTCGCGCCGTGAACCTGTCAAAGCAGTGCCCGCGTGCTCCAAGATGACAGCGCACGCCTCGAACGACCGACCGCACCGACCCGACCCGACCGGACCCCGAGGAGCCGCACCATGGGCATCGCACGCCGTGAACTTCTCAAGTGGGGCGCGGGATTGGGCGCCGCCGCCGTCGCAGGCCCCGCCCTGCCGGGCAGCGCCTCGGCCGCCTCCGGCGCCACCACCCCGCGTGGCCTGCCGACGGACAGCTGGATGAGCCGCCTGAGCGGCGACCTCTCCCTGCTCGACCTCACCATCCCCGGCACCCACGACTCCTGCTGCGAGAACCCCGCCTACGGCACCGAGTGGTCGCACACCCAGAACTGGGGAATCCCCCAGCAGCTGAACGAGGGCGTCCGCTTCCTCGACATCCGCTGCAACGGCCTCCAGGGCGCTCCCGACGAACTCGGGATCTACCACTCCGACAACTACCAGCACATCCGCCTCCAGGACGTGCTCGACCAGTGCCGGTCCTTCCTCCGCTCACACCCCGGCGAGACCGTCCTGATGCGCCTGCGCAACGAACGCGCCGGCGGCCAGTCACTCGACGACACCGAGTTCATGCGGCGGGTCAACCACTACCTCGACGCGCTGGGCTACCGCGACCTGTTCCACTTCTACGGCTGGCCGACCCTCGCCACCGCCCGCGGGAAGGTCGTCCTGATCGCCGACTTCGCCAACCCCTGGGGCCTGATCGGCTGGTCCAGCGGCGAGAACGGCTACTTCGACACCCAGGACCTCTGGCAGACCGGCGGCCTCGACCCCCTCGGGACGAAGGGCCAGCGCATCGTCGCCCAGTTCGACAAGGCCTTCCTCAACCCGTCCTACCCGAAGATGTTCGTCAACTTCCTCTCGTACGCGGGTGGTTACTGGCCCAAGACCAGCTCGCAGTCCCTGATGGACCGCACGGTCTACCCCTACCTGAACGCCCGCACCCAGCAGCGCGCCCGGTTCGGCATCGTGCCGATGGACTTCCCGGACTTCCACGTCAACGTGCTGCAGATGCTGGTCGACAAGAACTTCGTCTAGCAGGGCGGGCGGCGGCCCCTCGCACGCCGAGGGGCC
>NZ_JBHVFE010000771.1:0-2156 GCF_042801945.1 Kitasatospora sp. NPDC057542 | reverse complement strand
GCGCGGGTGCGGCCGCCCGTCCGCAGTCCGGACCGCCGCAGCCGTACGGCGCGGTGCCGTACCGTACGGAACCCCGTTCGGAGCCGATGCCCGGGCCGGGGCCGGACGGTCACCGATCGGACGGTCACCGCGCCGACCCGGGCCCCGAGGAGTTGCCGCGCCGGACCCGTCAGGCGAGCCTCGTGCCCCAGCTGCGTGAGGCCCCGGCCCGTCCGACCGCGCACAGCCGTCGTACTGCTGCCGCCGCCTCCGCTTCCGGCTCTGGTTCCGGCTCCGCTGAGCTCGGGTCCGGCGACGGATTCGGCGCCGCGGGCCGCAGCCCCGAGGAGGCGCGGGCGGCGATGTCCGCCTTCCAGAGTGGATGGGCACGCGGCCTGTACCCGGAGGGCCGGCGGGACGGACAACCCGCCGACCCCCCGCAGCCGCCGCGGGCGCGCCAACCCCAACCCTCGTCCCGATTTGAAGGAGAGCGTCCGTGATCGCCACCACCCACCGCGCGGGGGAGATGAACTGGCTCCTCGACGAGCTGGTCCAGCGCGCCCCCGAGCTCCGCTTCGCCGTGATGCTCTCCGCCGACGGCCTGGCCGTGGGCACCTCGGCCGGCCTGGCACGCGAGGACGGAGAGCATCTGGCGGCCGTCGCCTCCGGCTTCCACAGCCTCGCCAAAGGCGCAGGCCGGCACTTCGACGCGGGTGAAGTCCGCCAGACCATGGTCGAGTTGGAGGGTGGCTACCTGCTGGTCGCGGCGGCCGGGGAGGGCACCTGCCTCGCCGTGTTCGCCACCGCCCGGGCCGACCTCGGCCTGATCGCCTACGAGATGGCCAGACTGGTCCGCCGGGTCGGGGAGCACCTGGGCACCCCGCCGCGGGCGGTGGGCGGCCGGTGAGTCCGGTGCCCCGCCCGTACCGGGGGCGACATCCGGAGCATCCGAGGGCCGAACCCGACGGGCGCCCCCGCAACCCGCTCGCCGCCGCCCACCGGGCCCGCTGGTACGACGACGAGGCCGGGCCGCTGGTCCGTCCGTACGCGATGACCCGGGGGCGCACCGGGGGCGGGGAGCGGCAGTTCGACCTGATCGCCGTGGTGCTCACCGAGCTGCCCGACCCGGCACTCGTGCCGGACGCGCCCGAGCCGCCGGTCGGCCCGGAACAGGCGCGCATCCTCGCGCTGTGCCGGGGCACCGCGTTGTCCGTGGCCGAGCTGGCCGCCGACCTCGACCTGCCGGTGGGCGTCGTGCGGGTGCTGCTCGGTGACCTGCTGGCGGCCGGGCTCATCCGGGTCCGCCGTCCCGTCCCGCCCGCCCTGCTCCCCGACGAGCGCATCCTCCAGGAGGTCATCCGTGGACTTCGTGCACTCTGACCACCCGTCCGTACCGGCCGGGCTGTCCGAACCGCCCGATCCCTCCGGCCCGTCCGATCCGTGCGGCGGGCCGGATCCGTTCGACGCCGAGGACCCCGAAGACACCGTGCTCGCGCTCAAGATCCTGGTGGCGGGCGGCTTCGGTGTCGGCAAGACGACGCTGGTCGGCGCGGTCAGCGAGATCCGCCCGCTGCGCACCGAGGAGAGGCTGACCGAGGCCGGACGCGAGGTGGACGACCTGGACGGAGTGGAGCGGAAGACCACCACCACGGTGGCGATGGACTTCGGCCGGATCACCATCCGCGAGGGACTGGCGGTCTACCTGTTCGGCACCCCGGGGCAGGACCGGTTCTGGTTCCTCTGGGACGAGCTGGCCCAGGGGGCGCTCGGCGCGGTGGTGCTCGCCGACACCCGCCGGCTGACCGACTGCTTCCCGGCCGTCGACTTCTTCGAGCACCGGGGCATTCCGTTCGTGGTAGCGGTGAATCGTTTCGCCGGGACGCGGGAGTTCGGCCCGGAGGAGGTCGCCCGCGCGCTGGATCTGGACGCCGGCACGCCCGTGCTGCTGTGCGACGCGCGTCGCCGGGCCTCGGGCAAGGAGGTGCTGGTCAACCTGGTCGAGCACGCGGGCAGGGTGCACGCCGCCCGGCTGCTCGCGGACGCCTCGCCGGTGGGCTGAGGTGGCGCCGGGAGGCCGACGGGCGGACAGCGTGCGACTGACAGATGACAGCTGACAGATTTCGAAATCTGTCAGCTGTCATCTGTCAGTCGTCGATCGTCGGCTGCCGTCTACTGCC
>NZ_JBHVFE010000770.1:0-2164 GCF_042801945.1 Kitasatospora sp. NPDC057542 | reverse complement strand
GTCGCGCGACCGGACACGGGCCCTCGCTCATGCCAGGCCCAGCGAGCGCCGCAGGAAGTGCAGTTCGTGGGTCAGCAGGTTCTCCACCACCGCCTCGTCGGTGGGCCGGTGGCCGGTGGCGCGCAGCGGGAGGACCTCGTGCGGGCGACCGGCGGCGAGCAGGGCGGCGGACAGCCGCAGGGTGTGGGCCGGGTAGACGTTGTCGTCGGCGAGGCCCTGGATCAGCAGCAGCGGGCGGCTGAGCTTCGGCGCCTCGGCGATCAGCGAGCCGCCGTCGTAGTGCTCGGGGTGATCGTCGGGGTGGCCGAGGAAGCGCTCCTGCCAGTGGGTGTCGTAGAACCGCCAGTCGGCGGGGGCGGCCCCGGCGGAGGCGGCGTGGAAGACGTCCGGACGGCGCAGCACGGCGAGGGCGGCCAGGTAGCCGCCGTAGGACCAGCCGCGGATGGCGACCCGGTCGAGGTCGAGCAGCCCGGGTCGCAGCCGGTCGGCCGCCCGCAGGCCCTCGATCTGGTCGCCGAGGGTGGGCTCCGCCTTGTTGCCGTGGATCGTCTTGTCCCAGCGGGGCCCGCGTCCGGGGGTGCCGCGGCCGTCCACCACGAGGACCGCGAAGCCCTGGTCGGCGAACCACTGCGAGACCTGGTCCCACCAGAGGCCGCCGGTGGTGGCCTTCTGGGTCGCGGGCCCGCCGTACGGGTCGAGCAGGACGGGCAGCGGGCCGTCGCCGGGGCGGTGGCCGGCGGGCAGGAAGAGCGTGGCGCGCAGTTCGTGCGAGCCGAGCCGGAGCAGTTCGGGCCGTGCGGTGACGACGGGCGGCTCGGCGCGGGAGACGAGCGGGAGCGCCGGGCGGCCCTCGCGCAGGACGGTGGAGCGGCCGCCGGGGTGGCCCTGGGCCCGGGTGGAGAGCACCAGTGTGTCGCCGCGCCGCACGCCGGTGTGCAGGCCGGGGCCGCTGCTCAGCCGCTGTGGGCCGGTGTCCGGTCGGTACGTCCAGAGGTGGGTCTCGGTGGGTTCGTCGGAGGCGGTGAACAGCACCTGTTCGCCCTCCGTCCCGAGGACCGCGCGCAGCTGGAGCCCGGGCGGGGTGACCGGCTTGCCGTCGACGGTCAGGTGCCGGGTGTCGCCCAGGTCGGCGGTGTCCACCAGGGCGCCGGCCGCGGTGCGTGCCGGCAGACCGGGGAGCAGCTCGATCCAGTGCGCGTCCTGCCGCTCGGCGACCACCCGGGTGGCGCCGTCCGGCTCGATCGCCAGGGTGCGGACGGTGCGCTGGTCGCGGCTCTGCACGGCGGCGTACGGGCCGTGGTCGTCCCAGCCGGCGGCGGTGAGGTACTCGAAGGCGGCGCGGTCCCAGCGGACCTCGGTGGCGGTGCCGTCGAGGCCGAGCAGCCGCAGCGAGACCTCGGCGTTGGCGGTGCCGGCCAGCGGGTAGCGGATGGTGCGCGGCGGGCGGTGCGGGTCGGCGGGGTCGGCCAGGAAGAGGCGGGCGAGCGGGCTGTTGTCGATCCGGGCGACCAGCAGCGTGGTGCCGTCGGGGGACCACCAGTGGCCGCGGTCGCGGAACATCTCCTCGGCGGCGACGTACTCGGCGAGCCCGTAGGCGACGTCCTCGGCCTCGGGCCGGGCGAGCGCCCGCTCCTCCGTGCCGTCGACGCCGACCACCCGCAGGGCGCGGTCGCCGACGTAGGCGATCCGGTGGCCGGTCGGGTCGAGCCGGGGGTCCTCCGGCGGGCCGGGGACGGGGATCCGGCGGACGGTGCCGCCGGCGGTGTCGGCCAGCCACAGTGCGCCGTCCAGTGTGAAGGCGGCGAGCGCGCCCGCGGCGTCGGTGCTGTACGCGGCGATTCCCTCGTCGGCGCCCAGTGCGGCCGGGTCGGCGATCAGCCGCTCCGCGCCGGTGGCGGTGTCCAGGGCCCAGAGGCAGGCGAGCGGGTCGGTGCCGGTGCGGCCGCGCAGGAAGAGCACGGTGGTGCCGTCCGGCGAGGGCTCCGGCTGGACCGGGACGCCCAGGGTGAACCGCCGGGTGCGGGCCAGCTGACGGGGTAAGGAGAGGGTCGTCATGCCGGGCACCATAGGCATGGCCGACACACCCCTGTCGAGCGGATTGACGGTCGAGGGGGAACGGTCGTGCGGGAAACGGCCGGGGCCGCCGTGGATCTCAGGCATCCAC
>NZ_JBHVFE010000769.1:0-2167 GCF_042801945.1 Kitasatospora sp. NPDC057542 | reverse complement strand
CGGGTGATCCGCGGGCCACCGGCGAGGCGGGGGCCGGGGCCTGCAGCTCGATGTGCATCCAGGTGAGGTCGTTCGGCCGGACGTCGAGGCCGCCGGTGCGGGGCCTGGGAGCGACCGGGCGCCGGCCGGCTACGCGGTCCTCCTGGCGGGGTACGGCACGGCGACAACAGCGGCGCGGAGTCCCAGGGCCGGGCTGGACAGGACCGGGACGGCGGTCGTGGTCCGATGCGCGGCGTCTGCCATGGATGCCTGGGCGAGGACGATGACGTCCGCGTCGTCGACGGCCTCGACAGCGGCGGCGATCGTGGTCAGATAGCCGGTCTGGTCACCGCTTTCGAACCGGTCCCAGGCGCCGTCGACCACCGTGGCCGTCACCGTGACCGGCCGGCCGGACCGGGCGGCCTCCTCGTCGATGAGGGCCACGGTCGGGCCCACGGTGCCGGCCAGTGCGGCGATCACGGCGATGTGTGTCGTGGTCCGGCCCCCGGCGGGTGCGACGGCGACGGCGGCTGCCGCCATCGGACGGTCGACGCGCAACACGGGCACTCCCAGCGCCGCGGCCCGGGTCTCCGCGACACCGCCGATCGTCGAGCAGGTGCACAACACCGCCGCGGCCCCTGCGGCGACCGTCGAGGCAAGTGCCCGGTCGATGTCCCCCGCAACGGCGTCGGGCCCGTCGGTCCGGGCCCTGGCCAGCAACTCCTCGGACACGATGTGCCGCAGCGGCAGGCCGGGGTGGTCGCGGTCGCGGAGCGCGTCGAAGACCGGGACGTGCACGGACGAGGTGTGGAGCAGCGCCAGCATGCGCGCGATGCTAGCGGCCGCGGTCGGGGGCGGGGTCCCGCCGTCGGGATGGTGCGGCTTTCGGGATGGTTGACAGCGCGGTGCCGGGCGGAGCCGGGCCGCTGGTTGAGTCTGTTCGCGCCACTCGGCGCCGGAAGGTGGTTCTTGCTGCCACCTGCGCCTGTTCTCACGTGGCGGGCGGACCTCAGCCCTTGACGGCCGCTGCGATCTGCAGGGCGGCCTGGGCGGGCGTGAGGTGCGTGGTGTCGACGACCTCGGCCTCGCCGTGCAGCCACGTGCGGGCCGCCTCGGCGTAGGGCTCAAGGTATTTGAGACGGAAGGGCGAGGGGCCGAGAAGAGTGTCCCCCTCGATGCGCCCGCGGAGGGTGTCCTGGTCGGCGTGGAGGACGAAGTGCCTTACCGGAATGGCGTGTTGGGCGAGGCCCGCGCTGATCTCGCGCCAGTACTGCTCGACCAGGACGGTCATGGGCATCACCAGAGTGCCGCCGGTGTAGTCGAGTACGCGGCGAGCGGTCTCGACCACGAGCTGCCGCCACGGCGGCCAGTGCTGGAAGTTGTCCGTCGTGGGCAGCCCTGGCGTGATGTCCATGAGTGTCTCGCCGACCTTCTCGGCGTCGAACACCCGTGAATCCGGGATCAGTTGCTGCACGAGTACGCTGGTCGTCGTCTTGCCTGCGCCGTGGGTGCCGTTGAGCCATACGATCATGGGACCCAACGCTAGCGCTGTGCGGGCTCCGAGAACGGGCACGGGCACGGGCACGGCAGGAATCTGGTACGGCTTCGGCGTTTCTCAGGCGTCACGACGGCGCCCGGAGGCGGCCGCTGGAGCGTGGTTCTACAGCTCGACGTCCATCCAGGCGATGTCGTTCAGCTCGACGTCGAGGCCGCGGGCGCGGTGTCCGTTGTCCTTGAAGTAGTGCTCGCGCAGGCCCTCGGCGAGGATCCGCTCCTGCTCGGCCTGGGTGGCTCCGGCGTCCCGGGCGGCGTAGAGGCGGCGGGCGACGTCGCCGGACATCTTCTGGGTGATCACGCGGGGGCGGGGGTCGTCGGTCGATCCGGCCGACGAGGAGAAGCCGAACGTGGCGCTGATGTGGAGCATGAAGCCGTTCTTCTCGGCGTCACGGCGCACCCGCTTCTTCACCCGCGGCTGCCGGGTGGCGCGGACCTTGGTCTCGATGGCCTTGGCTGCGGCCGGCTTCGGGGTGCCCTGGCCCTTGAGCCAGCGCTGGACGGTGCGCTGGGAGACGCCGAGGTCTGCGGCGAGCCGTTTGGTGGAGCCCTTGGCGCCCTTGAGCAGGAAGCGCATCCGGGCCTGGACGGACTGCGGGATCGGGCGGGTGCGCTCGGCACGCTCCAGGCCCTC
>NZ_JBHVFE010000768.1:0-2171 GCF_042801945.1 Kitasatospora sp. NPDC057542 | reverse complement strand
GTGCGGAGTCGGCGTCAGGGCGCCGGGACCGTCGGCTCAGCCGAGCAGCCGCTTCAGCCGCTCGCCCGCGGAGCCCAGCACCGCGCGGGCCTCGGCCAGCTTGTCCGCGCTCACGCCGCCGTCCCGGGCCGCGTCGCGGACCTGGTCGCGGAAGCGGTCGAGCAGCCGCTCCAGCTCGCGGGCCGGGTCCCCGGCCGGGTCGGTGCGGGCCCATGGCGGCAGGTCCGCCGGGGCGCCGGGCTCGTCCTTGTCCAGGTCGATCCGGGTCACGGTGACCCGTTCGGCGGGCTCGGCGGGCGGCTCGTCCGCCCCGTGGCCCCAGCGGGCCGCGTCGGCCAGCCCGGCGAGGCCCTTGGTCAGCTCGGACAGGCCCTCGGCCAGTCCGGTCGGCCAGTCGCCCTTCGCGGCGTGCTCGCGCACCTGCTGCTCGACCCGGCGCTTGATCCGCAGCGCCTCCTGCTGCGCTGCGGTGCGCGAGGCCTTGGCCTGCTCGCGCAGCCGGCGGGCCTCCTCCTCGGCGGCCTTCGCCTTGGCCTTGGCGGCCCGCTCCTGCTCCCGGGCGCGCTTGGCCTGCTCCTTGGCCTGCTGCTTGAACTGGGCGAACTCGTCCTTGGCGCGCTGCCAGGACTCGTTGTCGCCCCAGGGCCCGGCCCACGGGTCGCCGCTCTCGGTGCGCTCCGGCCGCGGTGCCTGCCTGGCGGCGTTCCACAGCTCCTCGCGCAGGTCCTTGGCGCTGTCCCGGACGTCCTCGCGGATCGCCCCGGCGAGCTGCGCCACGGAGTCCCGGATCTCCAGCTCCAGCTCGTCCAACTCGCCCTGCCGGGCTTCGAGTTCGGTGCGTCCGGCGTCGGTCAGCCGGTACACCTTGCGGCCGCCCTCGGTGCTGTGGGCGACCAGGCCCTCCTGCTCCAGCTTGGCCAGGCGCGGGTAGACCGTCCCGGCCGAGGGGGCGTACAGGCCCTGGAACCGCTCCTCCAGCAGCCGGATCACCTCGTAGCCGTGCCGCGGGGCCTCGTCCAGCAGCTTCAGCAGGTAGAGGCGGAGCCGGCCGTGGCCGAACACCGGTGTCATCTCAGGCCTCCTTGGTGAGGTTCGGCGTGCCGGGACCGGCCGGGAGCTCCTTGACCACCACCGGGCCCTCCTCCTCCGAGTCGGGGCGGCGCAGCACGGTGACCGCGCCGGAGACGGTGGTGACGTTGAGGCTACCGCGGCCCTCGCCGAGCCGGCCGGAGATCTTCTTGGCGCCCCAGGTGCTGCTCATCTGGAGCTGCTCGAAGGTGCTGGAGACGTCGCCGCTGGTGGAGCCGGCCTCGACGGTGGCGTCGGCCAGCGAGGGTATCCGGACCACGACCGCGCCGCTGACGGTGTTGACCTTGACGTCGGTCTCGCCGGCCACGTCGAGGTCCAGGGTGACGGCTCCGGTGACGGTGTTGGCCTGGACCCGGTCGGCGGTGCCGGCGATCACGGTGAGCTGCCCGGAGACGGTGTTGACCTTGAGCTGTCCGCCCACCGCCTGGGCGTCCACGTCGCCGGTGACGGTGCCGGCCTCGATGAGGCCGGTCACCCCCGCGAGGGTGGTGTCGCCGTTGGCGCTCTGCACCGAGACGTGCCCGTCGACGCCGCTGACGGTGGCGTCGGCCGACACGGTGCCGACCTTGACCTCGACCTCGGTCGGGACGGTCACGGTCACGCCGGCGATCCGCTTGCGCTTGAAGGAGCCGAAGAGGCTCTTCACCGCGCCGACCGACTTGAGCCGGTCGCCGAACTCGCTCCAGCTGTTGATGTCCTTGTAGGTGACCGTCAGGACGCCGTCCACCAGGGTCACGTGCAGGGGCTCGCCGACCAGCTCGGTGACCTCCAGACGGGCCGGGCCCTCGGCCGCCACCACGTTCACCGTGCCCTCGATGGTCCGCACGTGCAGCGCGCGCACGGGCTCGTCGAAGGTGATCCTCTCGGGGCCGTCGACCGTCCACTGGCTCATCTCTGCCGCCTCCCGTTGCCGATCGCGATGTATCGCGTTCTCTTTTAAAGACGATATATCGCGTGCGGGCAGAGTCAAGCGCGCCGGCCCCCGATCCCGACCCCGATCCGCCCCCGAGGTCTCCCCTACGGGGCCGTGGGGCCTGCGTACCCGGACACGCGCGAGGCCCGGGAGGCGGTTGCCTCCCGGG
>NZ_JBHVFE010000767.1:0-2185 GCF_042801945.1 Kitasatospora sp. NPDC057542 | reverse complement strand
GCTGTGTGCTGTGGGTTCGACGCAGGGGGCGAAGGGGTGCGGAGCGGGGACGGGCGCGTGGGGGATCTGCTGGAGTGCTGGCGGGCGGTCGAGTTGTTCAGTCCGCCGCCGATTCCGGAGGTGCCGCGGAAGCGTCGGGCCGGTCGCCCTCGGGCGTCGGATGCGATCGTCGTCGATGTGACGCCGGCGGCGGGCCGGCCGGCGCCCTTGTTGCCGTGGGCGCCGGAGCATCCGGAGACGGCGGCCCGGCGGGCGCCGCGGGGGATGGTCTGGCGGCACGAGGTGTACGGCGGGGTGTTCGACCTGGAGCTGTTGCGCCAGGCGATGATCGCCGTTCTGCCGGAGGGCACCGACCCGGATCCCGGGGTGCCGGCCGAGGAGTTGGTGCTGTCGGGGACGAGCGCGATGTTCGCGCTGGTCCTGGACGAGCACGGGCGGCCGGTCGAGGACACGTCGGTGGTCTCCGCGTGCGGCTGGGCGACGGGCCGGCTCTTCGACCCCGGGCCGTCGGCGGCCGGGTGGCTGGACGGCTTCGAGGAGTTGACCGAGGCGTTCGAGGTCGCGGTGGGGCGGCTGACCGCCACGCCGATTCCGTACGCGCCGGGAATCCCTCCCCTGCCGAGCGCGGTGCCCGCAGGGGACGAGGAGGGCGTCCGCGGCTGGCGGCAACTGCTCGCGGAGATCCTGGGCGGCGCGGCCGTGGCGGCGGTCGGTGCGCTGTTCGGCGAGGTCGCCGGGGCCGCCGTGCAAGGCGCGACGGAGCCGCTGGTGCGGCGCGTCGCCGAGTGGACGGCGGCCCGCCGCCCGGCGCCGGAGGGCGTGGACGGGAATCCCCCGCCCGCGGTGCCGGAACCGGCCGTCGACGTGCCGTCGCCCGCCGAGGAAGCGGGGGAGGACACCGGCCCGCGTCCGGTCGCGCTCGCCGACCTGGTGGCCCTGACCGCCCAGATCGCCCACCTCTGCGGCGTCGAGGAGCACCTCGACCCGCGGGTGATCCGGGTCCGGAGCCGGCTGGTCCACCGCCCGCGCGACCCGAAGGCCAAGCCCGCCGCCGCGCAGCCGTTCCTCAACAGCCTCCTGCCGCCCGATCTCGCCCGGGTCCGCGCCGCGCTCGCCGACAGCCGGGCAGCCGGCCTCGGACCTGCCTTGCAGGCCTACCTGACCGGCCGTCGGGACATCCCCGTCGACGCCAGATCCGACCTGCGCGAGGACCGTCTCACCGTCCTCGCGGGCGTCGATCCGGCTCTCGTCCCGGCCGGGCGCTGGCCCGCCAAGGCGCGGTATCCGCTCGCGCTCAGCCAGCAGTTCGCGGTCAACCGCATGCTCGCCGACCGTGCCGACGGCGAGCGCACAGGAGCCGCGACCGCCGGCACCGATGCCGGCGGGCTGTTCTCCGTCAACGGCCCGCCGGGCACGGGCAAGACCACCATGCTGCGCGACCTGGTCGCCGCCCTCGTGGTCGAACGCGCCGCCGTGATGGCCGGCTACTGGCGGCCCGAGGAGGCGTTCGTCGGCCGTGCCTGGCGGGGCAAGGACCGACAGGGCGTCCACGCCCGCTTCGTCTCCGCCCTCGACCCGGGGCTCACCGGCCGCGAGATCGTGGTGACCTCCTCCAACAACGGGGCGGTGGAGAACATCACCGCCGAACTGCCCGGCGCCGACGCCCTCGACGAGCACTGGCACGACGGCCCCGACCACTTCTCCGACCTCGCCTCCGCCCTGCTCGGCGGCGCGCCCGCCTGGGGGCTGGTCGCCGCCGTCCTCGGCAACAAGACCAACCGGACGAGGTTCACCGAGCGCTTCTGGTGGGGCCGCCTGCCCGAGGACGAGACCGCCGCCCGCGCCGCCGCGGGGCTCCCGCCGCTGCGCGGCATGAACGCCGTGCTCGGCGACTGGGTGCCGCCCGGCGCACCCAGGCCCGCCCGCACCCCGCGCGACGGCCGAACGGCTGCGGTCACGGCCACGAACACCGGCCCCGCCGCCGAAGCACAGGCCCCCGCCCAGGCGATCCCCTCCTGGCCCGAGGCCGTCGCCGCCTTCAACGCCGCCCAGGCCGAGGTCGAACGGCTGCGCGCCGAACGCGTCCGCCTCGCCGTCGCCCTGGCGGACACCCGGGCGGACCGGGTTCACCCCGGCTCGACGCCCTGCGCGCCGCCGTCGTCCGTGCCGACGACCGCGCGGCGGC
>NZ_JBHVFE010000766.1:0-2189 GCF_042801945.1 Kitasatospora sp. NPDC057542 | reverse complement strand
GGACCGCACTTCGCGGTCCGGCCCCCTTTTGCATGCTGCACCGACCGGGCCCGTCCTCTTGTGCGGTGAACGGCAGATGGACTAAACCTCTCTCTCATCTGGTCCAGACCATTTGACGTCGCTTCAGAGAACAGGTCCGGTATGCCCACTCGCGCCTCAGCCCTGCTCGCCGCCGCCACCGTCGCCGCGCTGCTCGCCGCCCCCGCCACCGCCAACGCCGCCGACGGACGGCACGGCCCGAAGCTGAAGGGCCAGCGGGTCGGCTACTTCACCCAGTGGGGCGCCGACAGCTCCGCCAAGCGGGTCCAGGAGTCCGGCCAGGCGGCCAAGCTCACCGTCATCAACTACGCGTTCGGCAACGTCTCCGCCGACGGCACCTGCTTCGAGAGCAACGAGGCGGGCCAGGGCGACGCCCGCAACGACTACCAGCGCCCCTTCTCCGCGACCGAGTCGGTGGACGGCGTGGCAGACGCGCCGGGCCAGAAGCTGAAGGGCCACTTCAACCAGCTGCGCAAGCTCAAGGCGAAGAACCCCCAGCTGCGCACGGTCATCTCGCTGGGCGGCTGGACCTGGTCCAAGTACTTCTCCGACGCGGCCGCCACCGACCAGGCCCGCAAGAAGTTCGTCTCCTCCTGCATCGACCTCTACCTCAAGGGCGACCTGCCGGTCCTGGCCGACTCCCCGGAGGGCGGCAAGGGCGCGGCCGCCGGCGTCTTCGACGGCATCGACATCGACTGGGAGTACCCGGGCGGCGGCGGCGACGCGGGCAACGTGGTCCGCCCCGAGGACGGGCGCAACTTCACCCTGCTGATGCGGGAGTTCCGCGACCAGCTGGACGCGCTGAGCGGCAAGAAGGGCAAGCGCTACCTGCTGACCGCCGCCGTGGCCGCCAACGAGACCGTCGCCGACCGGCTCGAACTGCCCGAGCTGAGCGAGTCGGTGGACTGGCTGAACGTGATGACCTACGACCTGCACGGCCCGTGGGAGGGCAAGGGCCCGGCCAACCACCAGGCCAACCTGTACTCCGACCCGGCCGACCCGGACCCGCGCCGGCGCAGCGCCGACACGGCCGTCACCCACTACCAGGAGCGCGGCCTGCCCTCCGAGCAGCTCGTCCTCGGGGCCCCGCTGTACGGCCACGGCTGGACCGGCGTCGCCCCCGGCAAGCGCGGCGGCCTCTTCCAGAGCGCCACCGCGGCCGCGCCCGACCACTCCTACCAGGAGATCAACGCGCTGCCGGGCAAGGTCTACGTGGACCGCGACCACGGCGCGTCCTGGAAGTACGACGGCACCACCTTCTACAGCTACGACACCGCCGAGGTGCTCACCCAGAAGGCGCGGTACACGCGCTGGAACGACCTGGCCGGCGTGATGGTCTGGTCGCTGGACGGCGACGACGCCCAGGGCAGCGCGATCGCCGCGCTGGACCGCAGCCTGCGCCGCGACTGACCGTTCCCCCGCCCCGCGCCCAGGGCCCGCCGCGGACGCACCCGCGGCGGGCCCTGCCGCACCGCCGGTTGCGCCGGCTGCTCGCCCGGGCGGCCGTGAACGAGGTGACCGGTGCGTTCGCCGTGGCCTCCCCGGACACCGCCGACGTCTACGATGTCGGTGCCTCGGTGGAGGGGGCGACCGGGCCGAAGGCCCAGGTGGTCGGGAAGGAGGATCCGGCGGGCGATCCCGACCCGCACCCGTTCTCCCGCCCGGCCGACTTCGCCGTGCCGGCCGACCGGGCCGGCTCGTTCGGCCACCGGTTCACCCCCGTCGCCGAGTGGCTGCCCGAGCTCGGCCGGGCCGCCGCCGAGACCGACCCCACCACCGCCAAGGAGCAGTGATGTTCGACCTCATCGTCATCGTCAGGGTCACCGAGCCGGACGGCGTCCCGGCGGTCGCCGACGCCCTGGCCCGGATGCGGCCGCTGTGCCTCGCCGAGGACGGCTGCGTCGGCTGGGAGGCGTACCACTCGCAGGAGGACCCGGGCCGCTTCGTCCTGGTGGAGCGCTGGGCGACCCGGGAGGCCTGGGAGGCGCACGGCGGCGGCGACGCGATCCGGAAGATCTACATCCCGGACATCCTGCCGCGGGTCGAGCGCGAGGTGCACCCCAGCGTCCCGGTCTCCGCGAGCGCCGTCTGAGCGCACTCCCCGCCCCTCGAACGGCCGTGGGCCCCGGCCGATCCCTGGGTTCCAGGAT
>NZ_JBHVFE010000765.1:0-2189 GCF_042801945.1 Kitasatospora sp. NPDC057542 | reverse complement strand
CGGTTGAGTCGGCCTGGAGCGCGGTTCCAGTGTTGCTACCGGTCCGTTTCTCCAGGCCGCTCTCCGAACCCGGCGTGCCCATTACTGAGCACCGGGCTCTCCACGGTTACTGCCGTTGGGGTGTTGCTCAGGCGGTAGGCCAGGGGCTGGGGATCGTGTTGCCCCGGTAGCGGTACCGAGTAATCGCCGGTGTCCGTGCGGGGTTGACCAACTCGATGCCGTCCGCAGTGATCGGCAGCCAGGTTCCGTGGGGGCCGAGCAGCCATCTGCGGACGTCCTTCCACGTCCAGTGATGCAGTGTCATGAGCCACCTGATCACGCGGTGCCACAGGAAGATCCCGAGCGTGCGGAACGTGTGCTTGGCCACTGCGTGCCGGAAGTAGTTGCTCCAGCCGTGCACGATCTGGTTGATCCGGATCAGCACGTCCCTGGGGTTGGCCTGTGACGTCCTGTGGGTCAGGGCACGGATCTTGTCCTTCACCAACTTGGTGGGCCGGTCGGCGATGAACGCGTAGACGTACCACTTGTTGCTTCCCCGCTTGCGGCGCCACTGGATGTGGAACCCGAGGAAGTCGAACCCTTGCTCCATGTGAACGATCCTGGTCTTTGCTGGTGAGAGCTTCAGTCCCAGGGGTTCGAGCACGTGGGCGACCTCGTTCTGAATCGCGAGGGCGTCGTCGGCCGTGCCGTGGACCAGGATCGCGAAGTCGTCCGCGTAGCGGACGATTCGCCAGTTGGCCTGGCCGTGCCGACGGCGTTTCCTGCGCGGGTACTGGCTCTCCATCCGCCCGCCCGGCAGCCAGTCGCGATGCCAGTGCTCGTCGAGCGCGGACAGGGCGATGTTGGCCAGGAGTGGGGAGAGGATGCCGCCTTGCGGTGTGCCGGTGTGGGTTTCTCGCCTGTCGCCGGACTCGGTCATGATTCCGGACTTGAGGAACGCCTTCACCAGCGCCAGGACTCGCTTGTCCTTGACTCTGGCCCGCACCCGGTCCATGAGGGCGGAGTGCGAGATGGAGTCAAAGCACGCCTCGATGTCGGCGTCGAGCACCCAGAGATAGCCCTTGGTGCCGAAACGCTGGATCTCGGCGATCGCGTCCTGAGCGCGCCGCTTGGGTCGGAACCCGTAGGAGACCGGCAGGAAGTCGGCCTCGAAGATGGGTTCGAGCACCAGTTTCAGTGCGGCCTGGACGGTTCGGTCGGCCACGGTGGGAATGCCGAGGCTTCTCAGCTTTCCTGACCCACCGGGCTTTGGGATCTTGCGTTCCCTCACCGGCAGAGGCCGGAAGCGGCCGGACTTCACGTCCGAGCGCAGACCGTCCAGGAATGCCAGGGTGCCGATGTCCCGTTCGACGTCGAAGGCCGTCAGGCCGTCCACGCCGGCGGTCCGGGCTCCCTGGTTGCCCGCGACCCGGTCGAACGCCATGCTCAGCGTCGCCGGGTCGTGTACGAGGTTGAACAGGTCGTCGAACACACGGCCGGGATCGGCCGTTGCCCAACGGTGAAGTTTGGCCTGCATCTCCAGTACCCGACCAGAGGGGCCCAAGGGGCTCGCTCCGGCCGGTGCGCTGCCGTTCGGCGGCGCGACTTCCGGCATTGCAGTCTCCTTCCCTTCTCGTAACCGCTGCCGCCCTTCCCCCTGTGCCGGGCTCTCCCCGGCTCCGAGTACTACGGCGGCTCCGCCCCGTTCCGGCCCGATCGGCCGACGGTGGACCCAGCCATCCCATCCGCGCTGGCAGCACGGCAGTTGGCGGGACCGGAACGGTTCCCACGTTCACTGCTGACCATTCGTCGCAGTAGGTGCCCGACTCTGTCCCGGCGGCATCGCCACGGTTACGCCGCAGACATTCACCGTGGCCTCCCGGGCCCGCATATCCAGACCTGCCCGGGAGTTCCCCGCTCCGTAATGAAGGAGCAGGTGCGCGCCGCACCCGGCCCAGATCCACCAGGTTGGGGCCGGTGACTCATTTCAGGACGTAAGCGCCGGTTCCTCTCGTGCACCTCTGCGTCTCGCTCGCCGGACCCGACCCATCTGGCAGTGCTGGGCCGTCCCGGCTTTGTCGCGGCTGCTTTCCGCCCTCGCCGACACCTCTCGGGTCGGGCTGCCGCCAGCTACGCTTGCCCCGCTGCGACGGGGCCCGCGGTGCAGGTCTTTCACCTCCACATGGTCGAACAGCGCCTCGTGGCGCACG
>NZ_JBHVFE010000764.1:0-2197 GCF_042801945.1 Kitasatospora sp. NPDC057542 | reverse complement strand
CTTCGGGCGCGGGCCGTACGTCGGGCGCGGGGCTCACTTCAGGCGCTTGCCCGCCGAACGCAGCTGCTCGGCGGCCTCGACCACGCGGGCGGCCATGCCGGCCTCGGCCAGCTTGCCCCAGGTGCGCGGGTCGTAGGTGTTCTTCTTGCCGACCTCGCCGTCGACCTTCAGCACGCCGTCGTAGTTGGCGAACATGTGGCCGGCCACCGGGCGGGTGAAGGCGTACTGGGTGTCGGTGTCCAGGTTCATCTTCACGACGCCGTTCTCCAGCGCGGTGGCGATCTCCTCGGCGGTCGAGCCCGAGCCGCCGTGGAAGACGAAGTCGAACGGGTCGGTCTTGCCGTACTGCTTTCCGATCGCGTCCTGGAGCTCGCGCAGCAGCTCCGGCTTCAGCACGACGTTGCCCGGCTTGTACACGCCGTGCACGTTGCCGAAGGAGGCGGCCAGCAGGTAGCGGCCCTTCTCACCCAGGCCCAGCGCCTCGGCGGTGCGCACGGCGTCGTTGACGGTGGTGTACAGCTCGTCGTTGATCTCGTGGGTGACGCCGTCCTCCTCGCCACCGGTCGGGGTGATCTCGACCTCAAGGATGATCTTGGCGGCGGCGGCCTGGGCCAGCAGCTCCTGGGCGATGGCCAGGTTGTCGGAGAGGGTCTCGGCCGAGCCGTCCCACATGTGCGACTGGAACAGCGGGTTCTCGCCCTTGGCCACGCGCTCGGCGGAGATCGCCAGCAGCGGGCGGACGTAGCCGTCCAGCTTGTCCTTCGGGCAGTGGTCGGTGTGCAGCGCGACGGTGATGTCGTACTTGGCGGCGACGATGTGGGCGAACTCGGCGAGCGCGACGGCGCCGGTCACCATGTCCTTGTTGTGCTGGCCGCCCAGGAACTCCGCGCCACCGGTCGAGATCTGGATGATGCCGTCGCTCTCGGCCTCGGCGAAGCCGCGCAGCGCGGCGTGCAGGGTCTGCGACGACGTGACGTTGATCGCCGGGTAGGCGAACTTGCCCGCCTTGGCCCGGTCGAGCATCTCGTTGTAGACCTCGGGAGTTGCGATGGGCATGCGATCCGCTCCTGTCGGGTTGCGGCGTACGGACGGTGCTGTCCGACGCTGTGTACGCCTTCGTGACGACTCCGTGCCGGCCCGCCGACGCGCGGCGTTGCGGTGTGGCTCTCCGGCACCAAGGTTCGAGGCGACCTCCGCGGTTCGGCCATGAGGGTGGTGTGCCACCGCGGACCGGACGCCTGTGTCATCTTCCCAGACTCGTGCCCGCAGGTCAGCAGGAGCCCGCCATGCGGAACGTCGCGGGGCGCGGGCGCGGGCCGGTCCCCGGACGGCCCCGGCGGGGGTCGGCAGCGGCCCCGGCCGGGGCACCGCAGGCACGGTACGCCCGCTTCGCCGGCACGGTACGCCCGCTATCCTGCGCCCGTGGACTACAACCAGTTGGCCGTCAACCTGCTCGACGCCAAATCCCTGATCTCGTCCCTCGGCGCCATCGGGCTGATCGCGATCATCTTCGCGGAGACCGGCCTGCTGGTCGGCTTCTTCTTCCCGGGCGACTCGCTGCTGATCCTCGCGGGCGTCGCCGCGTCGAGCGCCGCCTCCTCGGTGCTCGGCGACGGCGCCAGGCTGCCGATCACCCTCCTGCTGATCGGCTGTCCGATCGCGGCGATCGCCGGTGCGCAGCTCGGGCACCTGATCGGCGCCAAGGTCGGGCCGAAGATGTTCGACAAGCCCGATTCGAAGATCTTCCGCCGCGAGTACGTCGTGAAGGCGGAGGAGTACTTCAACAAGTTCGGCTCCGGCAAGGCGGTGGTGCTGGCCCGCTTCATGCCGATCATCCGCACGTTCCTGAACCCGGTCGCCGGCACCCTGGAGATGCCCGCCCGGACCTTCTTCGTCTGGAACGTGATCGGCGGTGTGCTGTGGACCGAGTCCATGCTGCTGACCGGCTACTTCTTCGGTGACGCGCTCGCCCCCGTGATCGACAAGTACCTGATCCCGGCGGTGCTGCTGATCGTCCTGCTCTCGATCTCGCCGATCCTGATCGAGGTCATGCGCGAGCGGAAGAAGAAGCGGGCCGGCGGCGCCGAGGCCGTCGAGGAGAGCCAGGTCCAGGCAGGCGGCGGCCGGCACCGGCGGGGCTGAGCGCCCGGCGCTCCGGATACGGCGAGGGCCGGTGCTGTTTCACGTGAAACAGCAC
>NZ_JBHVFE010000763.1:0-2217 GCF_042801945.1 Kitasatospora sp. NPDC057542 | reverse complement strand
CGCCTGCGGGGCTGCACCGTTCGCAGCAATCCGCGCCTCACATCCGGGAGATGTGCAGGTACCGCCTGATGTCCGGCAGGCTCTGCCAGACCAGTGCGCCGATCCCTGCCAACAGGGCGACGCAGAACAGTTTCCTCAGCATGGTGTTGTCTCCTTCTCCGGCTGCGCGGCCTCTTCCACGACGCGCAGGACCACTCGGACCGCCTCCTCCAGGGCGGCGGCTACGGGCTCGCTCAGCCCGATGCCCTCCTCCAGCGAGGCCGGCTCGCAGCCGACCACCAGCACCCGGCCGGGCGGCTCTGTGCCGGTGCCGGCGGCGAGCGTGGCGAGCAGCGCCAGTACGGCGTCCGGCCCCATCCGGTGGCCGTCCAGGACTGGCACCTCCAGCGGCTGTTCGACGTCCGCCTCGATCAGGTAGACGGTGCCGGGTGTCCCGCCCCGGCAGGTGGCGTCCACCAGGACGGCGGTGCGGTAGCCGTCGAGCAGCCGGTACGCGAGGTCCACGCCGCGCACGCCGACGTCGACCACCTCGACGCCCGCCGGCAGCGGGTGGGCGGACAGCCTGCGGACGGTCTCGACCCCGAAGCCGTCGTCGCCGAGGAAGATGTTGCCGACCCCGGCGACCAGCACCGTCCGGTCCGTCATGACTCCTCCAGCGGCGTGACCTCGTCGGGCTGGAAGTACCGGAAGCGCCCCTGGGCCCGCCACAGGTCGGCGCCCGGGTCGTCCTCCACCGTGACGGCCAGGTGCACCGAGCCGTCGAGGTCGTGCAGCACCGCCTCCACGACGCCGGTCCGCCCGTCCAGGAAGAGGTCCTGGGCGTCGGTGCGCCGCCGTCCGGGCCGCAGGACCACCCGGCTGCCGGCGCCGACCTCGCGGCCGTCGATCAGCACCCGGTCCTGCTCGGGGTCGACCTCCGGGTCGTCGCCCGGGTCCCACCAGGGCTGTTCCGGCCGGTCCGCGCCGCCCTCGGTGACCGCGCGCAGCCCGCGGATCGCCCCGTGCAGCCGCTCCAGCACCTCGGGCGGCATGGACTCGGCCAGGTCGATCACCGCGCCGGCCCGCTCGTCGGTGCCGCGGGCCTCCCGCTTCTCCTCCTCGGTCAGGGCCGCCGTCCGCAGCGCCAGGATCTCGTCGATCTCGGTGGCGTCGTACAGGGTGCCGAGGCTCTCCGGGGCGATCCGCGGGTGATCCTCCAGGATGATCGGCGAGGACAGCAGCACCCCGCGATCGCCGTCCGGACCGACCAGCACCGGCCAGGTGCGCTCGTTGCGGCACCGCTCGGCGGCGGGGCGGGCCCACTCGGGCGGGTCGGTGACGGACAGGAAGCGGCCGTGCTCCAGCCCGAGCAGCAGGTGGGCGGAGACCAGCGAGCGCGGCAGTGCCTGCTCGCGGGTGGCCTCCCGGGACGGCGTCCAGGGGGAGGTGTTCTCCACCTCCACGGTCAGCCGCTGCGCCCGGTACGGGCCGGGCAGTTCCTCGGCCCGCAGCCAGACCAGGCCGTCGACCTGTTCGCGCCGCCGCACCAGCCGACCGACGACGGTGCCCTCCTCGTGCACCAGCCCGGTCTCGCCGACGCCCGGCAGCCGGAACGGCCGCTGCACCCCCTCACCGGCCAACTCCTCGACCGGCAGCAGGAGTTCGATCCGCTCCTCGACGCCCTCGTCCCACTCGACGAGGTCCCGGTCGGCGAGCTTCAGCCGCTCCACGGACGTGAAGCCGGCGGCGGTGGCCCGTTCGACGGTGCGCCGCTGGACCCGCAGGAAGCGCAGCTCGACCGCCAGCAGATCCCCGCCGCGTGCCTCCATCAGGCACTCGGTGCGCTGGTGGGAGTGCTCGCCGCCCTGCTCGGTGTAGTCGGGCGGCACCAGGACGCCGAACTGCCAGCGCAGCCGGTTCTTGGCCGCCGAGGCGCGGTACGGGTAGAGCACGTAGCCCTCCAGCAGCACCGCGTCGGCGATCTGCCGGGCGGCCGCGAAGCCGCGCTCGATCCGCTCCGGGAAGCCGCTCACCGGACCGTCTCCTCGACCGCCGCGGCCGCGAGCAGCTCGCGCACCGTCGCCTCCCAGGAGGGCAGGGCCCGCCGGGAACGGTAGGCCAGCAGCTCGTCCATGACCTCGTCCGGCAGCCGCAGCCAGCCGCTGCCGGGGAAGTGCCGGTCCATCGCCTCCCGCCAGACCCGCACCGGCATCCGCACCCGGGCCTCCCGGTCCCAGC
>NZ_JBHVFE010000762.1:0-2220 GCF_042801945.1 Kitasatospora sp. NPDC057542 | reverse complement strand
CTCCTCGGCGGGCACCTCGGCCGTCGGCCTGACGCCCAGGGCCTCGGCCAGCTTGCCGCCGACCCCGAGGTTCGCCGGGCCGGAGGAGACACCTCCGACGGTCTTCGGGGCGGCGCCGCCCCGCGGCTCGCCGAACAGGTCCGACCCGGCTCCGCCGGAGCCGCCCGAGCCGAAGGAGATGCCGCCACCGCCGATCGAGCCGGGCAGTCCGCTCCAACTGCCGCCCCCGCCGGTGCGGATGCTCCCTGCGCCCCTGGAGAGGGCGTGCTCCTCGTCGGTGAGCAGCTGTTCGAACTGCGAGACCGGCCGCCCGTTCGCGTCCTTGACGGTGCCGTCCTCGGCGATGGTCCGGTCCTTGCCGAGCACCACCGGGTTGCCATTGGAGTCCCGCACCAGCGTGCCGTCGGGGCCGGTGACCGTCCCGTCGTCGTTCTTCTTCGAGCCCGGCGGCACCTTGAACGGCGCGCCCGAGCCGGTGCCCGTGCCGCCCGACCCGGTGGTGGAGCCTCCGGAGCCCGTACCGGGCTGGCCCACGACGGTGCCCGGCGGCACGGTCCGGGGCTTGCCGTCCTTGTCCAGCAGCGGCTTGCCGTCCTTGTCGACCAGCTGGCCCTTGTCGTTGACGCGGGTGCCGGGCGGGACCATCTGCGGCTTGCCGTCCTTGCCGAGCAGCGGCTTGCCGTCCTTGTCCAGCAGCGGGACCATGCCGGTCGTCCCGCCACCGCCGGTCCCGCCGATGCCGCCGGTCTTTCCGCCCTTGCCGCCGCCCGTCCCGCCGCCGGTGCCCCCGATCCCTCCGGTGCCGCCCCCGCCAGCGCCGCCCCCGCCAGCGCCGCCCCCGCCGGCGCCGCCGCCCCCGGTGCCGCCGATCCCCGGGGGCCCCTTGACGTCGGTCTTCGACCCGTCGCCGTCCTTGCCGTCCTTGCCGTCGGGGGTGGTCTTGGGCTCGACCTTGTCCTTGGGCAGGTCGAGCGTGACCGGCCTGATCGGGATCAGGAGCTTGCTCGCGTCGTCGTAGGCGTCGCTCAGGAGCCTCCCCGCGTTGGTCGCGGCCGAGTCGAGCTTCTCGGTGACCCAGTCGTTCCACTTCTTCTTCGCCGCGGCCTCCAGCTTCGCGACGAAGGCGTCCAGGGCTCCCTTGTCGACGCCCTTGTCGTTGGTCGCCAGGGTGACCCCGCCACCCGAGACCGTGGCGTCGGCCGAGAGGCTCCCGTCCTCGTAGCTGATCGTGGTGAGGGTGAGGACCGCGGTGAGGTCCTTGACCAGCTCGGTGAACGCGAAGTGCACGCACGTGTACGGCGAGGCGAAGCTGCCGCCCTTCGAGCCGTCGGTGTACTGCCAGTGCTCGCCCTTGGCGTCGCCCGTGGAGCTCAGCAGGTCGGAGTTCCCCATCCAGGGCTCGTAGCCCTGGTAGTACATGTTCGCCTGCTGCTGCTTCAGGGCGTCCCCGGCCGCCTTCAGCTTGGTGACGATGGGGTTGCTCGTGGACCCGTCCTTGGGCGGGTCCTTGGGCGCCTCCTTGGGCAGGTCCTTGTACGCGCCGAGATCGCCGCTGAGCCCGAAGTGCATGGCGATGAACTCGTTCTCCAGGCCGTACAGCACCTCCTTGAACCGGCCGGCCGCGCTGCCCTGGAAGTCGCTGTCCGAGCCGCCCACGTCGTTGAACCAGGCGTTCACCTTCCTCCGCTGCTCCACGAAGAAGGTGTCGACCTCGCCGATGATCCGTGCGGCGTCCCACAGCGTCGGGGGCGCCGTGACCTCGTTGCCGCTGCAGCTCCCCCAGATCGACGGGCCCATGATGTCGCCCGGGTTGGCCTTGAACCGGCTCCACGGGGTCGGCGTCTTGTCGTCGGGCTTGCCGTCCCAGAAGTGCCAGTCGCAGGTCACGCCCAGGATCGTGCTGTAGGTGCCGCCGCCTTCGACCAGGTACACCCACTCGGCCCACATGTCGTATCCGGCGTCGCCCTTGGCGATGCCGTTCTGGACCTTGCGCTTGTCGTTGTTGGCCTTGGTGTCCGTGTACAGGTAGCGGGCCTGGATCCACTGGGGGCCGGTCACGTCGGTGCGCTGCGCGACGTCGCTGTGGTCCGTCCCGGCGAACACCTTCAGCATCTGTTCCCAGGTGTAGTTCGTCTGGTCGGCCATGGTCATCCTCCGGGCGGAGTGGAACGGTTCTCGGGCAGCGGTGTGCCGTCGGCGCCGGCGGGCCGGGTGGCCCTC
>NZ_JBHVFE010000761.1:0-2243 GCF_042801945.1 Kitasatospora sp. NPDC057542 | reverse complement strand
GACCGGCGCCACCCGGCGCCGGTCCCTGCCCGTTCCCGCAGATCAGCGGGTTTTCTACAGGTCGTAGTAGAGCTCGAACTCGTGCGGGTGGGGGCGGAGGGCGATCGGGGCGATCTCGTTGGTGCGCTTGTAGTCGATCCAGGTCTCGATGAGGTCCGAGGTGAAGACGTTGCCGGCGAGGAGGTACTCGTGGTCGGCTTCCAGGGCCTCCAGGACGGCGGGGAGGGAGGAGGGCACCTGGGGGACGTTGGCGTGTTCCTCGGGGGCCAGCTCGTAGAGGTCCTTGTCGACCGGCTCCAGCGGCTCGATCTTGTTGCGGATGCCGTCGAGGCCGGCCATCAGCATGGCGGAGAAGGCCAGGTAGGGGTTGGAGGCCGGGTCGGGGGCGCGGAACTCGATGCGCTTGGCCTTGGCGTTGGAGCCGGTGATCGGGATGCGGATCGCGGCGGAGCGGTTGCGCTGCGAGTAGACCAGGTTGACCGGCGCCTCGAAGCCCGGCACCAGGCGGTGGTAGGAGTTCACCGAGGGGTTGGTGAAGGCCAGCAGCGAGGGGGCGTGCCGCAGCAGGCCGCCGATGTAGTAGCGGGCGGTGTCGGAGAGCCCGGCGTAGCCCTGCTCGTCGTAGAAGAGCGGCGTGCCCTCGCTCCACAGGGACTGGTGGACGTGCATGCCCGAGCCGTTGTCACCGAAGATCGGCTTGGGCATGAAGGTGGCGGTCTTGCCGTTGCGCCAGGCGACGTTCTTGATGATGTACTTGAACAGCATCAGGTCGTCGGCGGCGTGCAGCAGGGTGTTGAACTTGTAGTTGATCTCGGCCTGGCCGGCGGTGCCGACCTCGTGGTGCTGGCGCTCGACCTCCAGCCCGGCCTTGGCGAGCTCCAGCGACATCTCGGCGCGCAGGTCGGCGAAGTGGTCGACCGGCGGGACGGGGAAGT
Source organism: Kitasatospora sp. NPDC057542 (assembly GCF_042801945.1). Classification (NCBI taxonomy): domain Bacteria; kingdom Bacillati; phylum Actinomycetota; class Actinomycetes; order Kitasatosporales; family Streptomycetaceae; genus Kitasatospora; species Kitasatospora sp. NPDC057542. The sequence continues at coordinate 1,308 of NZ_JBHVFE010000761.1, read as the reverse complement.
ACCCGCCCTTGTACTTGACCTTGTAGCCGCGCACGTCGCCCTCGGCGGCGCCGGTGTTCCAGGCGCCGGCCTCCGAGTCGATGTGGTAGAAGGACGCGTTGGCGCTGGTCTCGAAGCGGACCGAGTCGAAGACGTAGAACTCGGCCTCGGGCCCGAAGAACGCGGTGTCGGCGATGCCGGAGGAGGCCAGGTAGGCCTCGGCCTTCCTGGCGACGTTGCGCGGGTCGCGGCTGTACGCCTCGCCGGTGACCGGGTCCTGGATGAAGAAGTTGATGTTGAGGTGCTTCTCGGCCCGGAACGGGTCGAGGCGGGCCGTGGCGAGGTCCGGCACGAGGGCCATGTCGGACTCATGGATGGCCTGGAAGCCGCGGATCGACGAGCCGTCGAACATCAGGATCTCGGACGGATCGAAGGTCGCCGCAGGTACGGAGAAGTGCTGCAAGACGCCCGGCAGGTCGCAGAAACGGACGTCGACGAACTTCACGTCGTTGTCCTGGATGAACTGCTTCACTTCGGCGGCGTTGTTGAACATCCATCCTCCTCGGCGTGCGAATTGGGCTCACCATAGGAATGGGTCGTTTCCAATCGGTGACCCGCTCGTTTCCTAGATGTTAACCACGACCGCCGGACGGGTGGCAAAGACGTACGGGACGGTACAAACCGCCCCGTCGAGCTGGGCGCCCTCCGGCAAGTGGTCTGGACCACTTGGAAAGCCCCCGGAACGGCGATTCACCCGGTCGGGGGTGATGTCCCGGCCGGAGGGGAGCCGGTGGCGGCGCACTCCGTCGGCCCGGTTAGTGTGGATTCGTGGACACCAGAGAAGCGTTGGGATCGTGGATCGACGGCCCCCGGGCGGCCGCCGAGAAGATGGGCGCCGACTTCGGCCACCGCGGCGAGCGCCTCGGGCTGCCCAAGGAGGGCCCCGGCTCGATCGCCGGCCCCGGCCGCCGGATCGGCGCCCTGTTCGTGGACGGCTGGCTCGTCGCTCTGATCTCGTACGGGCTGGTCGCCCGCGGCGACCAGGCCGAGGCCAACCTGTGGACCAGCCCGCTGTACTTCGTCGTCGCGGCCCTGCTGCTGTCCACCACCGGTACGACGGTCGGCAAGCGGCTGTTCGGCCTCCGGGTGGTCCGCCTGGACGGCCGCCGCGCGACCATCCCGCAGGTCCTGCTGCGCACCCTGCTGCTCTGCCTGGTGGTGCCGCCGCTGGTCTGGGACCGCGACACCCGCGGCCTGCACGACAAGGCGGTCGGTACCGTCGAGGTCCGGATCTAGCGCCGGTCCCGGGACGCCGAACGGCCCCGCCGC
>NZ_JBHVFE010000760.1:0-2248 GCF_042801945.1 Kitasatospora sp. NPDC057542 | reverse complement strand
GATCGGGGCGGCGGGGCGGTTTGCCGTGGACGGTTGGCGGCCGGGCGCGGGCGGTCCGGTCGCATTACCGTATTCCGGCCGGATCCGATAGTGCGTCATCCATCCTGCGGCGCCGCGCGGTACGGTGGTCCCGCCGGCGATGGGGCCGTTCGGGGGAGAGATCCGGCCGAGGGGTAGACCTCGTTGAGGATTCGACTAGCATTGAGCGAAAGCCTGTCCGTTTTGCTCAATTTAGTAGCTTAATGTCGGCTAACGTGAGTAACTGCGGGTCAACTGCAGGCACGAGGCAGCTGGGGAAGGCGACCCTCGTCCACAGCCTGGAGGTCCCGGTGACGACACGTGGAGTTCTGTACATCCACTCCGCGCCCCGCGCGCTGTGCCCGCACGTCGAGTGGGCCGTCGCGGGGGTGCTCGGTGTGCGGGTGAGCCTGGACTGGATCCGCCAGCCGGCCGCACCCGGGCATTGGCGTGCCGAGCTCTCCTGGCAGGGGGAGCCCGGTACGGCTTCGAAGCTCGCCTCCGCGCTGCGCGGGTGGCAGCTGATGCGGTACGAGGTGACCAGCGAGCCCTGCGCCACGGCGGAGGGGGAGCGGTACAGCAGCACGCCCTCGCTCGGCATCTTCCACGCCGTCACGGGCATCCACGGCGACATCCTGATCCCCGAGGACCGGCTGCGCGCCGTCCTGCTGCGCGCCCGCAGCGAGGGGGCCGACCTGGAGGCCGAGATCGCCCGGCTGCTCGGCAAGCCCTGGGACGACGAGCTGGAGCCGTTCCGGTACGCGGGCGAGGGCGCGCCGGTGCGCTGGCTGCACCAGGTGGTCTGAGGCCGCCCCCGGAGGAGGCCCGACAGGTACGACGAAGGGGCCGGCGCTCGCGGAGAGCGCCGGCCCCTTCGTCGTGGGCGTCAGCGGGTGCGGAAGGCCAGCACCACGTTGTGGCCGCCGAAGCCGAACGAGTTGTTCAGCGCGGCGATCGGGCCCTCGGGCAGCTTGCGGCTCTCGTCGCGGACGATGTCGGCGTCCACGTCGTCGTCCAGCTCGTCCACGTTGATGGTCGGCGGGGCGATCCGGTGGTGCAGGGCCAGCACGGTGGCGACGGTCTCGACGCCGCCGGCGCCGCCCAGCAGGTGGCCGGTCATCGACTTGGTGGCCGAGACGGCGATGTGGTCGAGGTCGTCGCCCAGCTCCTTGCGCAGCGCCTTCAGCTCGGCGGTGTCGCCCTGCGGGGTCGAGGTGGCGTGCGCGTTGACGTGCACGATCTCGGCCTTGTCCAGCTCGTTGCGCTCGAACAGGTCGGCCAGCGCGCGGGCCACGCCGGCGCCGGTCGGCTCGGGCTGGGCGATGTGGTGGGCGTCCGAGGACAGGCCCTGGCCCACGGCCTCGCAGTAGATCCGGGCGCCGCGCGCCTCGGCGTGCTCGACCGACTCCAGCACGACCACGCCGGCGCCCTCGCCCAGCACGAAGCCGTCGCGGGCCTTGTCGTACGGGCGGGAGGCGCGCTGGGGCTCGTCGTTGTTCTTGGACATCGCCATCATGTTGGCGAACGCGGCGATCGGCAGCGGGTGGATCGCCGCCTCGGTGCCACCGGCCACCACGACGTCGGCGCGGCCGGCGCGGATCATCTCGATCGCGTAGCCGATCGCCTCGGCGCCGGAGGCGCAGGCGGAGACGGGGGTGTGCACACCCGCGCGGGCGCCGACCTCCAGACCGACGTTGGCCGCCGGGGAGTTGGGCATCAGCATCGGGACGGTGTGCGGGGAGACCTTGCGGGCGCCCTTCTCCTTCAGCACGTCGTACTGGTCGAGGAGGGTGGTCACGCCGCCGATGCCGGAGGCGATGACGGTGCCCAGGCGCTCGGGGGCGAGCTTGGAGGACGCGTCGGTGGCGGGGGTCTCGAAGCCTGCGTCGGCCCAGGCCTCGCGGGCGGCGATCAGCGCGAACTGGGCCGAGCGGTCCAGCTTGCGGGCCAGCGGCCGGGGCAGGATCTCGCCCGGCTCGACGGCGGTCTTCGCCGCGATCTTGACGGGCAGGTCCTCGGCCCACTCCTCGGTCAGGGCCGACACACCGGACCTACCGGCGAGGAGGCTCTCCCAGGTGGTGGCGGCGTCGGCGCCCAGCGGCGTGAAGGCGCCGATACCCGTGACGACCACGGTGCGGTTTTCAGCGGTCACTGGTTTCTTCTTCTCTCACGTGTGCGGGGGTCGGCGGCGTGCCGAAGACGGGCCCGGCCGGGCGCCCTGGTGAGGGCG
>NZ_JBHVFE010000759.1:0-2251 GCF_042801945.1 Kitasatospora sp. NPDC057542 | reverse complement strand
GCAGGTTGCCGTCCGGGGCCGTTCACCCCCGTTCCCGGTCACATCCGCATGCGCAGCCGGCAGACCACCGCGTCGGTGTGCCGCCGCAGGGCGCGGTCGATGACGGCGCCGCGCCGGTTCTGGAGCGCCCGCTGCCACCAGCGGGCCGGCTCCACCTCGGGGATCAGCACGGTCAGCCGGTCGTAGGCGTGCTCCGCCCCCAGCTCGTTGACGAAGTCGGCGATCGGCCGGCCCAGCCGGCGGTGGACGTCCGGGATCTCCACCAGCGGCACGCCCGGCCGCCACAGCTCCCAGTCCCGGCGCAGCGCCTCGGCGGCGGCCGGCTCGTGCACCACGGTCACCGCCATGACCTCGTCGCCGAGCGAGAGCGCCGCCGACAGGCCGTCCCTGGTCAGCCGGGTGATCGCGGTCACCGGGACGACGACCAGGCTGCGCTGCCTGGTCAGCGGGCCGGGCACCCGGCCCAGTTCCAGCCGCTCGCCGATCCGCGCGTAGCTGCGGTGGACCGCCTCGAACAGCACCACCAGCAGCGGCAGCGCCACCACGATGCCCCAGGCACCCTCGGTGAACTTGGTGCCGGTGACGACCACCGCCGCGGCACCGGTGAGCACCGCACCGAAGCCGTTCAGCGCGGCCTTCCACCGCCAGCCGGAGGGCCGGTGCAGCAGCCAGTGCCGGACCATGCCGACCTGGCAGACGGTGAAGCCGACGAACACGCCGATCGAGAACAGCGGCACCAGGCTGTTGACGTCCCCGCCGGAGCCGGCCAGCAGCGCCGCCGACACCGCGGCCAGGAACAGCACGCCGTACCGGTACACCTGGCGGTCAGCGCGCAGCGCGAACAGGTGCGGGAGGTGGTTGTCCCGGGCCAGCAGGTCGAGCAGCACCGGCAGCCCGCCGAAGGAGGTGTTGGCGGCCAGCCCGAGCAGCACCACGGTGGCGAACTGGACGACGTAGAAGCCGAAGCCGTGGCCGAGCGAGGCGTCGGCGAGCTGGGCGAGTACGGTGACGCCCTCGACCGGCTGGAGGTGGAAGCGGCCGATCAGCACGGCCAGCCCGATCAGCATCACGCCGAGCAGGGCGCCGAGCGCCACCTCGGTGTGCTGTGCGCGCCTGATCCGCGGGGCGCGGAAGGAGGGGACGGCGTTGGCCACCGCCTCCACGCCGGTCAGCGCGGAGCAGCCGGCCGCGAAGGCCTTGAGGAGCAGCAGCGCGCCGACGGTGGTGGCGTTCTCGGCGAGCGTCGAGACGTGGCCGGTGGCGGCCGCGGTGCTGGCCGGGCCGTCCCGGAACAGGCCGGCCACGATGATCGCCAGGATGGAGAGCACGAAGACGGCGGTCGGCGCCATGAACCAGCGCGCCGACTCGGCGATCCCGCGCAGGTTCACCGCGGTGACCAGTGCGAGCACGCCCAGGCAGAGCCAGACCCGGTCGTCGTACAGGCCCGGTACGGCCGAGGTGAGCGCGGCGACGCCGGCGGTGACCGAGACGGCGACGTTCAGGACGTAGTCGATGACCAGCGAGGCGGCCGCGGTCAGCGCGGTCCGGCGGCCCAGGTGCGCCTTGGCCACCGCGTAGGAGCCGCCGCCGTCCGGGAAGGCCGCGATCACCTGCCGGTAGGAGGCGACCAGCACCGCCAGCAGCAGGGCGATCGCCGCGGTGACCGGCAGCGTGAAGCCCAGCCCGTACGCCCCGGCGGCGGCCAGCACCAGCACGATCGACTCCGGTCCGTACGCGACCGAGGCCATGGCGTCCAACGAGAGCGCGGCCAGCCCGCCGAGCGCGCTGAGCCGGTGCCGGTCGCCGCCCGTACCGGTATCAGGCGGCTCGGGTTCGGCCGTGAGAGCCGGGATGGTGGTGGCGCTGGGCATCGGACGGGACCTCCGCAGTCGGTAGTTGGTCCGATCCTGCGGTCCACGCGCCCGCCGCCCGGCGGGCCCTACGCGTTCCTGACGCCGCCACGAGCGGCCTTGACACGCCCTTGACGCGGCCGTCACGCCGCGCCGGTCCCGTCCGGTGACTGGTGGCGGGGGTGGGGCGAGCCGTTGTCCCGGCGGTCGCCGGCTGGGAAGACGATCAGCTCTGTCGAAGGACTCCCACCCCCGGACCCCACTCTGCTGCCTGAGGCCGGTAATTGCAAGCAATGTGCAATAAGTGTGCCCGGGGCCCGGCTCCGGAGACGGGACGGCCCGGAGGAAACGAAACAGCCCCCGATCCGCGTTTCCGCAGATCGGGGGCTGTTTCTCTATCC
>NZ_JBHVFE010000758.1:0-2299 GCF_042801945.1 Kitasatospora sp. NPDC057542 | reverse complement strand
GTGCCGGGCTCTCGTGCCCTCCTCGCCGGGGCGACGGCTAGAGCCGGGTGAGGTCGGTCAGGCCGGTCTGCCCCACCACGCCGGTGGTCATCGCGGTGGTGGTCCCCGCGAGGGCGCCCGCCGTGTCGGTGACGGAGACCCTGCTGTCCTCGCCGCCGAGGCTGGCCTTGGCCCCGGGGATCACCTGCACCGCGCCGGTGACCAGCCGCGGGTCGATCTCGTCCACCTTGAACCGGCCGTCGGCGAGCTGGCCCGCGCCGTCCTGGGCGAGCGAGAGCGGCTTGCCGAGAGTGAGCCCGGGGGTCTTGGCGTGCAGCGGCGCGGCCGGGGCGTCCAGCAGCACCTTGCCGAGGTCGGCGCCCTGGTCGACCAGCGGGAGCGGCAGCTCGGCATTGGCGCTCGGGCCGACCTTGCCGGTGCCCAGCTCGGGGAGGATCCGCTCCGGGATCAGCTCGCCGCCGGTGCTGGTGGTCCGGCCGGGCACCGGCGGCATGAGCAGGGAGGTCGGGATGCCGGCCGTGAGGCGGCTGCCCAGCGGGGCGAGCGGGATGTCCGCCGGGACCTGCTGGGTGGCCAGCGCGTCCTCCAGGGCGCCGACCTGGTCGGGACCGACCGGGGTGGCGGCGCCGGCCGCTCCCGGGGAGGCGAGCACGCCGGCACCGACCGCCAGCAGCATCGCGCCGGCCCGCTTGGAGAACTTCATGCTTTTCACCGTTCTGCTGTCCGTACTGGAGATCACTGGAGAGGGCTGCGGGGCCGCAGCCGGAAAGCGAGCTGCTCAACGAGTGACCAGGAGAACGGATTGCGGCGGTTAACCGGTTCGGGCTAATAATCCGACCGGAATCCCTACACTGTCGCGCCTCCGGGACCCTTTTCAAAAATCCCCGTAACCTTCCGTGCCGTCGTTCTTTGATCTGGACGTCAGTGACTGCAGACCGGGTCTGGGCGTTCTCAGCGTTGCACGCACGGAATCCAAAGAGCATTTCAGAGAGGGATCTCGCCATGATCCAGAAGTCCTTCGCCGCCGCCGGCCTGGCCGTCGCCGCGCTGGCCGGTGCCGCCGCGCCCGCCTCGGCCATCGCCGACTCGGACGGCGCCGCGGCCTCGATCGAGGGCAACGGCGGCACCAACTTCACGGGCACGGTCGGGAACGACAGCCCGAACTTCCACTTCCTGGACAACCCGAACATCTGCCTGCCCGAGATCCACAACATCGCGGTCGCCGTGGCCGGTCTGGCCGTCCCGGTCGAGGTCCCGATCGCCAACAACGGCGGCAGGCAGTACTGCACCGTCGGCCAGGGCACCCAGAGCCAGGGCGACGGCGGCGTGTCCCACCTGGTCGGCTGATCGGACGCCGCTCCGTTCTCCCTGCACCACCCTCCGATCCACCTACGAATCGCTCCCCGATTCGCCCCGAGAGGAAAGCCAGAAATGATCAAGAAGTCCCTCGCCGCCGCCGGCCTGGCCGCCGCGGCTCTCGCGATGTCCGCCGGCTCGGCCTCCGCCATCGCCGACTCGGACGGCTCCGCCACCTCCGTCCAGGGCAACGGCGGCACCAACCACACCGGCACCTACGGCAACGGCAGCCCGAACAGCCACGTTCTGGACAACCCGAACATCTGCCTGCCGGAGATCCACAACGTGGCCGTCGGCGCCCTCATCGGCCTCGCGGTGCCGATCGAGGTCCCGGTCCTGGACAACCAGCCGAAGCAGATCTGCGACGTCGGCCAGAACACCCAGTCCTCGGGCGACGGCGGTGTCTCGCACCTGATCGGCTGATCAAGGGGCGCAGCACGGTCGGAGGGCCCGGGGAGGAACACCACCCCGGGCCCTCCGGGCTGTGCGGACGAGGTGTCCGCCCGGCCGCGCCGCAGCGCGGTCCGGACGGGTGAGCGGCGGTCCGGTCCGGCGCGTGGATCGCCGATCAGGACCGCCGGTTGTGATCACGTGTCAGAGCGCCCGCGGGGGCGCTCCCAGAGAGAGGGCAGTTCCATGAAGAGCAAGCTGGCCAAGGCCGCCCTGACCGCCGCCGCCGCACTGGCGCTCGCGGGTGCCGCCACCCCGGCCTTCGCCCACGTCGGCGTGATCGGCGGCGGCGAGTTCGCGGCCTCCGCCGACAAGCCGTTCCTGGCCGGCGAGGGCTTCGGTGTCGCCCACGCCGGCGACGTCGTCGCCGGCGGCTTCGGGGGCGGCGCGGCCACCTCCACCGACCTGATCGGCGGCGGCGCGGGCTTCGCGCACGCCGGCGACGTGGGCATGTAGCAGGAACCAGGAAGGCCGGGCCGCCCCCGTCGGGAGC
>NZ_JBHVFE010000757.1:0-2306 GCF_042801945.1 Kitasatospora sp. NPDC057542 | reverse complement strand
CGACCGCAGCGGTCGGGGCCCTTCTGCGTACGTCTCGTGGGTGGTCAGGCCAGGGCCTGCCGGGCGATCAGCGCCACCGCGAGCAGCCCGGCCAGCAGGGCCAGCAGCGTCGCGGGGGAGAGCGCGGCGAACGGCCCCTGCTGCTCCTGCATCCGGGCCCGGTTGGCCCGGCAGACCGGGCAACGCCCGTCGCTGACGCGGCCGTTGCAGTTGGCGCACACCAGATGGTCGCAGGTCATGCGATCTCCTCCTCGCTGCTACAACCAACGCGCTGGACGGGGCTTTGGTTCCATGTACTGCCCTGTACGGGGGAGCGACCGGAAACGGCCGCCACCTCCACTCTGCCAGGTTCCGGCGGTTCCGGCTCCCGGGCTGTGAGATGCCTCGCAATATTCTGGGCATAAGCGGACATTCTCCCCCACGGTTCGGCCGTTGTCGCGGGCGGTCCCTGCGGGCCGGTCGCCGACTCGCGTATGGTCCGAGTCCGGGAGCGGCCCTCTGCGCTCCTTTCGCCCGCCCCCGGACCGGGCCTCCGGGGCGGACCGACCGAGGAATGGCGCCGCCTAGGATGGCCTCCGTGATGCAGCCGTGATCAGATTCGACAACGTCTCCAAGACCTATCCCAAGCAGAACCGTCCCGCCCTGGACAACGTCTCGCTGGAGATCGAGAAGGGTGAGTTCGTCTTCCTGGTCGGCTCGTCCGGCTCGGGGAAGTCCACCTTCCTGCGCCTGTGCCTGCGCGAGGAGCGCCCCAGTACGGGTGCGGTGCACGTGCTGGGCAAGGACCTCGGCAAGCTGTCCAACTGGAAGGTGCCGCACATGCGCCGCCAGCTGGGCACCGTCTTCCAGGACTTCCGCCTGCTGCCGAACAAGACGGTCGCGCAGAACGTCGCCTTCGCCCTTGAGGTGATCGGCAAGCCCAAGAGCGCCATCAACAAGGTGGTGCCCGAGGTGCTGGAGCTGGTCGGCCTCGGCGGCAAGGAGGACCGCATGCCGGGCGAGCTGTCCGGTGGTGAGCAGCAGCGCGTGGCGATCGCGCGCGCCTTCGTGAACCGTCCGATGCTGCTCATCGCGGACGAGCCCACCGGCAACCTCGACCCGCAGAACTCGGTCGGCATCATGAAGCTGCTCGACCGCATCAACCGCACCGGCACCACGGTGCTGATGGCCACCCACGACCAGGCCATCGTCGACCAGATGCGCAAGCGCGTCATCGAGCTCGACAAGGGGTTGCTCGTCCGCGACCAGGCCCGCGGCGTCTACGGGTACCAGCACTGACCGACCAGCGCTGCCCGTAGGGCCGTCGGCCCGAACCGCCAGACCCAGAGCAGTACCGACCCTGGAGTTGTTTCCCGCATGCGTGCCCAGTTCGTCCTGTCGGAGATCGGTGTGGGTCTCCGACGCAACCTGACCATGACCATCGCGGTCGTGGTCAGCGTCGCGCTCTCCCTCGCCCTCGCCGGTTCCTCGCTCCTGGTCCGTGACCAGGTGAACTCCATGAAGGGGTACTGGTACGACAAGGTCGAGGTGAGCATCTACTTCTGCACCAAGGCGGACGCCCGCAACTCGCCCCAGTGCGACAAGGGTGCGGCCACCGACCAGCAGGTCCAGGACATCAAGGACCAGCTGGACAAGATGACCTCGGTGGTCCAGTCGTCCACCTACGAGAGTTCGGCCGACGCGTACAAGCACTGGAAGGAGATGAACCCGGACAACCCGCTCATCTCCGTCCTGGGCCCGGACGCCATGCCGCAGTCCTGGCGGGTCAAGCTCAACGACCCGACCAAGTACGACGTGATCCAGAGCGCCTTCGCCGGCAAGCCCGGCGTCAAGTCGGTCGAGGACCAGCGGAAGATCCTGGAGAACCTGTTCGGCCTGCTCAACGGCCTCCAGACGGCGGCCTTCGTCATCATGGTGCTGATGCTCTTCGTCGCCCTGCTGCTGATCGTCAACACCGTCCGGGTGTCGGCGTACAGCCGACGGCGTGAAACCGGCATCATGCGCCTGGTCGGTGCCTCGAACTTCTACGTCCAGATGCCCTTCATCGCCGAGGCGGCCTTCTCGGCGCTGCTCGGCGCGATGATGGCTTCCGGGCTGCTGATCGGCGGGCACTTCTTCGTCCAGAACTGGCTGGCCGACCGGGTGCAGTTCATCCACTTCATCGGGCTCGGCTCGGTGCTCGCGGTGATACCTCTGCTGATCGTGGTGGGTATGGCCATGGCCGGCATCGCGGCCTTCTTCACGCTGCGCAAGTACCTCAAGGTCTGATTCCCGGACGCCCCGGCGGCCCCGGACGGCACTGCGCC
>NZ_JBHVFE010000756.1:0-2308 GCF_042801945.1 Kitasatospora sp. NPDC057542 | reverse complement strand
CGGGGCTGGTCTCCACCGCCGTGTCCCGTCGCCACCCTGCCGATCGGCAGGGTGGCGACGGCGATCGCGGCCCGGGAACCTCCCGATCGGCACCTGTGCGACGGACTGGCGGCGCGCAAGGATGACGCCATCGGGGCCCTGCCGGTGGGCCCGGGAAGGAGCCCTGCCGTGACCTCCCTGTTCCTGTCGTTCTCTGTCCTGTCGTGCCTGTTCCTGCCGTTCCCGCTCCTGTACTTCGCCCTGTCCGCTGCCTTCTGCGTCTCCCCCTGGGCCCGCGTCAACGCCCTGCACGCCAGGTGTCGCCGGCGCATCCCCTCAGCGCGGCGCCATGCCCGGGGTTCCCCGCACCGCGTACGCCGGCAGGCGCAGCCCGCCGAGGGCTGCGCGGGGCAGGCTCAGTCCGAAGCGCCGCTCGACGGCGCCGAGGGTGCGGCGTCGGGCGGCCCCGTCGGCCGGCCGCCCGGGGTCGCAGGAGGTCACGCCGTCGGCCTCCAGAACGCCGGCGGCAACCAGGTCCGGCACCAACAGGTCCGGCTCCTGGCCCCAACGCCAGCGCTCCTCGCCGAGGCCCAAGCCACACAGCACGGCGCCGTCCCGGGCGTAGTCGAGCAGTGCCTGTCGCTGCTCCGGCATCGCGCGGAAGTGCACCACCTCGACGCCGTCGCGCGCTATCTCGGTGAGCAGCTCACCGCCGGTGGAGTCGCCGTACTCGATCGCGAACGACCAGCCGGCGCACGCACCGACCCGGATCACGCCGTCGCCGTCGTCACCCGGGCGGTAGACCTCGATGTCCAGGTCCCGGATCTCGGTGTCGCTGATCGGCCGGGTCACGGCGGCCGGGTCGGCGCCCATACGGCGGGCGAGCTCCTCGGGCGTGATCCCCCTGGCGAAGACGACACCGCCGAGCTCACCGTCCGTGTCGCGGCCGCCCGTTGACGATCCGCCGGCGCCCGGCCTGCCGATCTCCGCGAGCCACTGGATGCCGTCGCCGTCCTGCCCCACTCCCTCGTGCGTGCCGTCGGTCATGCTGCCCTCCCCTCGCGCGTGGCCTGTGGTGACCGGGCGCGCCGGTCGGCACCCTAACCGACCCGGCCGACAGCCGGAGACCGGTCGCCGGATCGGTGCCGGACCCGGCCGCGCGCCGGGCCGACAACCACCCCTGATCAATCGGAAGGAGGCTGATCCGGAGCCGAACGCACCCGGCCCGCGCCGTCATTCGCCCGGCACCGACACCGACACCGACACCGACACCAACGCCGCACGACTCATCCGGAAACGGTCGGCACCTCCTGGCCCACCGCTTCGAACAGCAGCTTCGCGGCCACCGTCGCCCCGTCGGTGCGGATGCTGCCGGCCACAGCCTTCGCCCGGACACGGGTCTCGGGCGCCAGGGCCGTGGTGAGCGCGGCAGAGAGCGAGTCGACGGTCGGCGTGAGGTCGAGGTGGGCCGCGCCGATGCCCAACTCGGCCACCCGGCCGGCCCAGTACGGTTGATCCGCGATCCGGGGGACGACCACCTGGGGTACGCCCGCCACGGCCGCGGTCGTCGTGGTGCCCGCACCGCCGTGGTGGACGACGGCGGCCACCCTGCGGAACAGGGCCTGCTGGTTCACCTCGCCGACGACGTGGCAGTCCTCGCGGTCGTCGATCGGGGCGAGCCCGGCCCAGCCGCGCGCGAGGAGCACGCGGCGGCCGTGCGCCCGGCTCGCTTCGACGGCCACTCGCGCGATGCCCTCCGGTGCGTATGCGGCCATGCTGCCGAAGCCGACGTACACGGGCGGTTGACCGGCGTCCAGGAACGCCTCCAGGTCAGCGGGGAGCGGGCGGTCGTCAGGCAGGATCCACGCCCCGGTCGACACCAGGTCGAGCTCCGTCCTGCCCTCCGACGGGCACAGCATCGGATCCGCCGCCAGCCACGGCCGCTCGGTGAAGACGTGGTCGCGGACGTTCTCCACCGGCGGCAGGCCGATCGCCGCGCGGTGGCTGTTGAGCGCGTCCCCGTACAGCCCGTTCACTCGCTGGGCGTCCTGCTGCCACAGTTTCCGGTAGTCGGTCTCGTCCTGTGGGGACGGCGTCCCCGGCCGCCGCCCGGGCCGGAAGTGCCGCGAGGGCAGTCCGAAGATGTGGAAGCAGGCCAACACGTAGGGGAGGCCCAGCTTCTCGGCGACGTCCCGTGCCCCGGCCGGCATCAGGCCGGTCGCCAGCAGCACGTCACAGCCTTCGGCCGCCGCGGTCAGCGTCTCGAACCGTGCGGCGACCAGCTCGCGGGCGAGCCGGAACGCGTCCTCGGCCGTCGGCGGCTTCGGAC
>NZ_JBHVFE010000755.1:0-2333 GCF_042801945.1 Kitasatospora sp. NPDC057542 | reverse complement strand
GGAGTTCCGCCGGGCGATTTTCCCCCGACCAAGGAGATCGCCCGGGCCGGAACTCCGGCCGTAGTGTTTTCCGCCCCCTTCGGAGGGCCGGCTCCTCACGGCTGCACGTAGCCGCCGAGGAAGTCGCCGATCCGGGTCACCGCGTCGGTGATCTCCTCCGCCCGGGGCAGCGTGACCAGCCGGAAGTGGTCCGGCTCGGGCCAGTTGAAGCCGGTGCCCTGGACCAGCAGGATGCGCTGGGAGCGCAGCAGGTCGAGCACCATCCGGGCGTCGTCCCTGATCTTGTGGACCTTGGGGTCCAGCCGGGGGAAGGCGTACAGCGCGCCCTTGGGCTTGACGCAGCTGACCCCCGGGATCCGGTTCAGCAGCTCGTACGCGGCGTCGCGCGAGGCGTGCAGCCGGCCGCCGGGCAGCACCAGGTCGCGGATCGACTGCCGCCCGCCGAGGGCGGCGGCCACCGCGTGCTGCGCGGGCATGTTGGCGCACAGCCGCATCGAGGCGAGCACGGTCAGGCCCTCGATGTAGCTGCGGGCCCGGTGCCGGTCGCCGGACAGCACCATCCAGCCGGAGCGGAAGCCCGCGACCCGGTACGCCTTGGACAGCCCGTTGAAGGTGACGCAGAAGAGGTCCGGGGCCAGGGTGGCCAGCGGGACGTGCTCGGCGTCGTCGTAGAGGATCTTGTCGTAGATCTCGTCCGCGTAGACCACCAGGTCGTGCCGGCGGGCGATCTCCGTGATGCCCTCCAGCACCTCGCGCGGGTAGACCGCGCCGGTCGGGTTGTTCGGGTTGATCACCACGATGGCCCTGGTCCGGTCGGTGACCTTGGCCTCGATGTCGGCGAGGTCCGGGTACCACTCGGACTGCTCGTCGCAGCGGTAGTGCACCGCGGTGCCGCCGGCCAGCGAGACCGAGGCGGTCCACAGCGGGTAGTCCGGGGCCGGGACGAGCACCTCGTCGCCGTCGTCCAGCAGCGCGGTCATGGCCAGCTGGATCAGTTCGGAGACGCCGTTGCCGAGGAAGACGTCCTCGACGGAGAGGCCGTGCAGCCCGCGGTCCTCGTAGTGCATGACCACCGCGCGGCGGGCGGAGAGCAGGCCCTTGGAGTCGCCGTAGCCGTGCGCGTTGGCGAGGTTGCGCAGGATGTCCTGGAGGATCTCCGGGGGCGCCTCGAAGCCGAAGGTGGCCGGGTTGCCGGTGTTGAGCTTGAGGATGCGGTGGCCCTGTTCCTCCAGCCGCATCGCCTCGTCGAGTACCGGGCCGCGGATGTCGTAGCAGACATTGGCGAGCTTGCTGGACTGGATGACCTGCATGTCCGCCTACTTTAGGGGTACGGAGGGGCCGTGAGGCGGCTCTCCGGAGAGGTGCTTCCGAGGGTCCGAACGGCTCCCTTGGATCGGCAGGCGGCGGTGGCGGGCGGCCTTCCGAACCGGTAGCCGAAGGTCCGGAATGCTCGTGTGTGCGAGGAGCGCACGCCGGCGTGCGGAACGAGACGGACGGCACGCCGCCCGGCGCGGGAGGATGTGGCCGGTGCGTCGATCGAGGAGGGGGTGCGCCGGTGGTCCCGGTCGTGGTCGCGGCGGTGCTGGTCGGTCTCCTGGCGGCTCCGCCGCTGCGCGGGCAGATCGCCCGGTTCGCGGTGCCGGAGGGCCGGCCCTGGTGCGAGGACTGCCCGTCGTGCGGGCGCGCGGTGCGGCTGCTGCCGCCGACCGGGCGCTGCCCGGGCTGTCGGGAGCGACTGGGCGCCGGCCCCTGGACGGTGGAGCCGGTCGCGGTGGCGGTCGCCGTCGCGGTGGCGTACGCGGCGGACGGGCTGCTGGTGCCGACCCTGGCGCTGGCCTGGGCGGCGGCGGTCGGGGTGGCGCTCGGCTTCGTCGATGCGCGGGTGCGCCGACTGCCGTACCGGCTCACCCTGCCGCTGCTCGGCGGGGTGGCCGCGCTGTTGCTGATCGCGGCGCCGGCCGAGGGCGACCCCGGCGCGCTGCTGCGCTGCCTGCTGACCGCGCTCGCGGTCGGGGGCGTGCTCGAACTGGCCGTCTGGCTGGGCGCGTTGGGCCCCGGCGACTCCCCGCTCGGGCTCGCCCTGGGCGGGCTGCTCGGTTGGTACGGCTGGTCGGTGGCGCTCGGCGGGCTGTTCGCCGCGATGGTGCTCGCCGGGCTGTGGGCCACCCTGCGGGCCGCCGCCGCGCTGGCCCGCCGCCGCCCGGTGCGCGGGCTCGACCTCCCGGTCGGCCCGTTCCTGCTGCTCGGCGCGCTCACCGCGGTCCTGGCGCGGTGAGCGCGCGCGTTCGGCGGTAACAAGGGGAGTGGAACGGAGGGGCCCGCCGCACCGGTCG
>NZ_JBHVFE010000754.1:0-2350 GCF_042801945.1 Kitasatospora sp. NPDC057542 | reverse complement strand
ATTGTTGCCAGGCCGGACCGGTCATCGACAAGACCCCCTCGCTACGACCCACCGTCGTACCCAAGGGCGGACGACGCCGATCCGCAGGGGCGGGCGCCCGGAGCGCGCCGATCCCCGCCGACCCCTCCCGGCCTGCGCAAACACCCCCCAGCCACTCGCCAAATAGTCTCAAAATGGCGCAAAACGGACACCACTATCCGTCGTCGTGCACCGCATTCCCGTGTGAGCGCACTCACCACACGGGCCCCGGCAACATCACCGACCGGCCCACCGCCACCACGCTGAGTCAACACCGGGCGGCCGCCGTTGAGACCGCCACCACACCCGGCCGGCGCGGGAACGGCGCCGAAGGACACCTCCGCAGCTGCCGGTCCTCCCGGCCGGCACGGCGGCAGCCGGGCACCGGCGCGAAGCCGTCGCAGGACCGCGGCGGGGTGTGGGTCGGGTGCGGGGCGGGTGGTGTCGGTCATCGCAGATGCCTTCAGGACCGAGATGCCGGTCGGGGGCGGCCGGAGCGGGGTCGGGGCCCTGTCCAGGGGGTGGAATTCCGCACGCGGTGGACGGCGCGCGCGGCACCGTGGGCGGCATGATCCTTCAACCGGAGACCGACGACCTTGCCGCCTACCTCGCGGCGGACGAGGTGATCGACCACAAGCACTCGGAGCTGCGGCGGGCGGCCGCAGGGCTGGCCACGCCGGAGGCGGCGTTCCACTACGTCCGCGACCAGGTGGCGCACTCCGCGGACGCGGGCTCGTACAGCGGGGCGTTCCGCGCCTCCGAGGTGCTGGCCGCGCGCAATGCGATCTGCCACGGCAAGTCCCACCTGCTGGCCGCACTGCTGCGGGCGCAGGGCGTGCCGACCGGCCTGTGCTACCAACGGCTGGAGGACGGCGAGGGCGGATTCGTGCTGCACGCCCTCAACGCCGTGCACCTGGACGGCCGCTGGTCCCGCCTGGACGCCCGGGGCAACCGCGAGGGGGTGGACGCGCGGTACGACCTCGACCGGGAACGGCTGGCCTGGCCGGTCCGCCCGGAGCGGGGCGAGCGCGACTACCCCGTGGTCTTCGTCGCACCGCCCGCCTCGCTGGTCCGGGCGCTCGCCCGGGCAGTGCCGGGCCGATTCGGCTACGACTACCTGCCGGCCGAACTTCCGGGTGACGCGTCGGTCAGCCTCGGGTGAAGCGCCCACGCCGCGTTCGTCGACTCACCACGACGGAGCCATGGACCCGGCGCTCAAAGGCTGCCGATGGGATTGCCGTTCGGAGGCACGTGTCCGTGCAGGGGCAGGGTCGCCGGATGCGTGCCCAGCCGGATTCCGTACCGGCGCCGAAGGCGGTTCATCTCCAGCAGGGCTATCCCCGTGACCGTCACCGGCGCGCCCAGGATGAAGACGACGCCCAGAGCGAGGCCGAGGCCGTGCAGGTCGCCGGAGAGCAGGTCCGGGACCGCCATCAGCCACGTCGTCACGGTGGCGAGCAGCGGCGGCAGACAGCGGTGCACTCCCGCGGTGCCGAAGAAGTTGTCGGACACGTAAAGGCCCCCGGCGCCCACGAACCAGGTGAGCCAGAGCGCCGCCATGAGGCACAGCAGCATACGGAGCGGGGAAGCACCGTTCGCCAGCATCCACGTCAGCACCATCACCACGACCGAGCCGATGAAGAGCAGCAGCAGTTTGAGCGAGTTCACCAGCGGGGTGCGCAGCTGGCGGACGGTTCCGGTACGCCGCCACACGTAGAGCATCACACCGATCGTCAGCGGCGTGATCAGCAGCAGGACGAGACTCGCCGTCAGCACCTTCTCCAGCATCCCGTCGAAGGAGAAACCGCCCTCCACGAAGCTGTAGACACCGATCGCCGCGACCGCGCCGCAGATGACCCGGACGCGTTTGAGGGACTCCACGGCGGGATCGACCGACTCGGGCACCCACGTCGGGTGGAAGACCGCCTTCGCCACGTTCTTGGGATTGCGGAACGACCTCACGGTCAGCCTGTCGCTGAGCCAACGCTCACGCCCGCCGGTCAATTGCCGTCCCCCTGTTCCTCGGTCTGTCAAGATCGCCGGAGAGTGTACGGGAGGGGGCACGGCGCGCGCCGATCTCCTTCTCCCGCTCAGCGGCCGGATGCCGCAGGTCAGACGCCCCATCGCGTTTGAGGTCGAACGGCATGGGGTTGTGCGTGGTGCGCCCGGGCGGTCGCTTCGTCGCGGTGGGTGTGTGTCCCGGGGCGTCCGTGGAGGACGCCGACGGGCCGGTTGCCGACCTGGCGGAGGGCGTCGGTGTAGCGGGCCTGCCCGGGCCGCGCCCACGCCGGTCGGCGTGGGCGGTCGGTGTGGGGCGGTCGGTGTGGGCGGC
>NZ_JBHVFE010000753.1:0-2368 GCF_042801945.1 Kitasatospora sp. NPDC057542 | reverse complement strand
GGGTGAACTCCCCGCCCGGGCCGCCGCGTTGTCCGCTGCCGTTCCTACCAGGGGCCGTACGGCCCGGTGTTGCTCCGACCGCCCCGGCCGCCACCGCCGCCGGTCAGCGCCCGGATCGCCGGGCGGACGTCCACCACGTAGACGATCGAGGCGACCAGGCCGGCCAGGGTGCCGATGCCGGTGAAGAAGTTCACCCCGAACAGGAAGTCCCAGCCGAAGGAGATCGCCAGGATCGCCACCCAGAAGCCCTTGGTCTTCTTGTCGGCCGCCCGGTAGGCGTCCTCCCGGCGGGTGGCCGCGTCGGCCAGGGCGAACAGCTTGTAGGCGAGGATGGCGACCGTCGCCCACCAGATCGGGTTCAGGTAGGAAAAGGCCAGAATCTGAAACACTCCGACCATCTCGATCTCCTCTGCTCTCGACTCCGGCGCTGCGCCCGCCGTCCATCCTGGCACGACGACCGTCCGCAACGAGGCCAACGCCCCACGGTCACCGGATGTGCCCCGAGGCACACGGGCTCACTCCGCGGCGTCGGCGGCATCCCTGCGGGCCTTGGCGGACTTCTTCGGAGCGGACTCGGCGTCGCCCTCCGCCGCCGGCTCGGCCTCGACGGGTTCCGCGGCCAGCTCGGGCCTGTCGGTCTCGTCCGACGCGCCCGGGCGGGCCCTGTCCACCACGACCTTGCCGCGCTCGGCCAGCTCGTCGTACGTCTCCCTGGCCTTCACCGCCAGCTCGACCGCGCGGGCCACCTGCTGCATGGCGAAGCCCTGGGCCCGCTCCTGCAGGACCTTGAGGTCGGTGGGCAGGGTGGTGACCGTCTCGGTGACCTTGGCCTGCGCCCCGGTCAGCAGCGACTGCGCCTCCTGGAGCCTGGCGGTGGCCCTCTCCTGCGCGCCCTTGCGGTCCGCCGCCAGCGCCTCGACCCGGCCCGGCACCTCGCACAGCTTCTCGTACGCGAGGTCTCCGGCGCCGGCCAGGGCGTACAGCGGGGTCGGGTCGCTGAGGGTCTTCTTGATCTCGTCGGTGATGGGCATGGTTACCGGTCCTCCCGGTGGGTGTTCGGGGTGGCTGGGCCGCCGGTCGTCGCCCCGGAGGCCGACGCGGCGTTCTCCTTGAGGAAGGCGTCGTAGACCGCGAGCAGCGCCTGCTTCTGCTGCTCGTTGATCAGTGGATCGGCCAGGATCGAGGCCCGTAGCTCCAGGCCCTCGCCCCGCCGCTCCTCCAGGATCCCGGCCTGGACGTACAGCGTCTCCGCCGAGATCCGCAGCGCCTTGGCGATCTGCTGGAGGATCTCCGCGCTCGGCTTGCGCAGCCCGCGCTCGATCTGGCTGAGGTACGGGTTGGACACGCCGGCGGCCTCCGCCAGCTGCCGCAGCGAGTACTGGGCGTTCCGGCGCTGTTCGCGGATGTACTCGCCCAGCGAGCCGACGTTCAGTGAGGCCATGCGGACAGCCTGCAACACCCTGCTTGCAAATGCAAGCAGGGTGCTAGCGGCAGCAAACGCGTCGGGCGGGCGGGGCTCGGCAGGCGGGTGATCAGGCCAGATGACGGAGGAGGAGCTCGGTGAGCCGTTCGGCGGAACGCAGCGGGAGGTAGTGGTCGGCGTCCGGGACGAGGTGGCTGCGCGCGTCGGGGATGTCGGCGGCGAGCCGCCGGGCGATGACCGCGATCTCCGGGTGGTCACGGTCGCCGTGGACGACCAGGGTGGGCGCGGTGACGGTGCCGAGGAGCGGCTCGGCCGCCCGGGCCGGGGCGCCTGCGAGGTGGCGCTCGCTGACGATCCGGCGGGCCGCGTTCTCCTCGACCATCGCCGCGATCAGCTCGCCGCCCGGTGCGTCGCGGCCCATGGCGGCCCAGACGGAGAGTTCCAGCTCGGCCAGGGCCGCCGCGTCGCCGCGCCGCCGGGCCTCGGCGTAGGCGGTGGTCTCCGGGGACGGCGGCCAGTCGTGGCCGCTGACCGAGGCGCCGACCAGGCCGAGCGCGGCGACCCGGCCGGGGTGGGCGAGGGCGAAGTCCAGCGCGGTCTCCCCGCCCATGCTCAGGCCGACCAGCGCGGCGCTGCGCAGACCGAAGTGGTCCAGTACGGCGCCCAGGTCCGCGACGTCGTCGAAGGCCTGCTCCGGCGCGCTGGAGCGGCCGAGGCCGCGGGCGTCGTAGCGGATCACGTCGTGGTGCCGGGAGAGCGCCGGGGCGACGGCGTCCCACAGCCGGGAGTCCATGCCGGAGCCGTGCAGCAGCACCACCGGGCTGCCGGTGCCGCGGCGCTCCGCCCACAGCAGGCCGCCGCCGGGGGCGGGGACGTGGACCTCGGCGGCGGGGGGATCGGTGTGCAGGCTCATCCGGTGATCCTTCCAGAGGCCACGCCGGGCCC
>NZ_JBHVFE010000752.1:0-2396 GCF_042801945.1 Kitasatospora sp. NPDC057542 | reverse complement strand
CCCACCTGCGGTGACGGCCCTTCCGGCGTCTCCGTCGTGAGGGAGTGCCCCCGCGGTTCTCGGCGAGAGCCCCCGACCGGCCATCCCTCGTCCCGCAGCGTCCGGCCCCGAGCCGCCGGCAATCGCTGTGGCACCGCCTCCGGTGTTCTCGACCTGCAACAGCTCTTGCCGGATTCCCGCCAAACTACTTTTGGAAGCCGGGAACTGAATGATCGTCACCTGAGTGCCATCTGTCGACACTACGGGACCCGGCGCCGGAGGGACTTGGCGTCATGGATGGACTGGGAAGGGTTTTCCCGATGCTTCTCAACCAGGGAGCCGGCAAGTCCGACATCCTGATCTGGCCTGGCGCAGAACGTGACAGGGACAACATCGACGCCGTTGCTGTAACGCGAACCCACCCCCAACGCGTGCCTGGGTCGATGACAGTTCGAGAAAGGACCGACCCGTGGGGGACGCACCCGCGGACTTCCTGGAGTTCGCCCATGCCCGCAGCGACCAGCTCTACCGCACCGCGTGTCTGCTCACGGGAGACCGCCACCTCGCCGAGGACCTCGTACAGGAGACGCTGGCGAAGATGTTCCGTTCCTGGCGCCGGATCGACCGCGCGCAGTCGCCGGTCGCCTACGCGCACACCGTGCTGGTCCGCACCTTCACCTCATACCGTCGTCGGCGCAGCGCGCGGGAGCGACCGGTGGACCGGTTCCCGGACCGCGCGTCCGTCGACGCCGGCGACCCGGAGCTGCGGCTGACGCTGCTCGACGGGCTGGCGCAACTGGCACCGAAGGATCGGGCGGTGCTGGTCCTGCGGTACTGGGAGGACCGCCCGGTCGAGGAGACCGCGCAGATGCTGAGGCTGTCCGCGGGGGCTGTTCGCACCCGCAGCCTGCGGGCCCTACAGAAGCTGCGGCATGTCCTCGGCGACGAGTTGCTCGCCGACCTCGTCCAGGCCTGACCGAACGGAGCACACTCATGAACCCCGATCAGCGTCTGCACGACGCCCTGCACCACTCCTCCCAGCAGTTCGGGTCGCACAGCACGGACCTTGTGGCCCGTGCCACCGCCCACGGCCGGCGCCTGTGCCTGGTCCGCCGCGCGCAGATCGGCGTTGCGGCTTTCGTCGCCGCCGGCCTTTGCGTTGCGGGCAGCGTCGTCTTCTCCGGGCGCCCGACCTCCGCGCTGCCCTCCCCGGTCGGAACACCGACAGCCACCGCAACCCCGGCTCCGGCACCCACCCAGGCCCCTTCGGCGAGTCCGCCCCCCGGCGGTCCTCGGTCCGGAGCGATCTCCGCCCAGCTGGCCGCGTTCATGCCCCCCGGCAAGATCACCAGAACCAACAGCAATGGCACCTTCGTCGACGGCCGTATCACCAAGCCGAAGCCGGAGGGCGATGTCGGTGCCGGTGGCGGCTTCGTGTACGACGACGGACGGGGCGAAGCCCTGATCTGGGTGGATCTCGCGGACGACATGCCGTTGAACAACCTTGACTGGCAGGCGACCTCGCCCGAGCGCCGCGCCGAACGGTTCCCGGACGGCACGGCCGTGCTGGTCGACCGGGGCCAGTGGATCGGTGGCGTAACCCACTGGAAGGTAACCGTCCTGCGGCCGGACGGCCGCCAGATCGAGGTGGACGAGGTCAACACGAGCCGTATCGACCCCTCGGGAAAGACCGGCCCCACCCGCCCCGAACCACCGCTCACCATCGACCAGATGCGCGGCATCGCACTCAGCCCGCACTGGAATCGCTGAACCGGGGCCGTCCACGAAGGACGCCCCCGGCTCTGGTGAGGCTCTCTGAATCTGGCCACGGTGTGGTCGGGCAGGAGGTCGGCGACGGTCGTGCGGATGGCGCCGCGGCTGACGCCGTGGTCGGCGGAGAACGCGCCGTCGTGGATGGGCAGCGCGAGGCGGTCGTGGTGCAGGACGTCGAGCACGTCGAGGGATGTGGCCGGTGCCGCGGACGGGGCGGAACATCTCGGAGACGTGGACGCTGTCGCCCGGCCGCGCGTAGCCGAGGAGCGCGCGGAACTTCGGGCGCTGGAGAGGGTGGAGGCGGCTGGAGGTGCCGCCGTCCTCCTCGAAGACGACCGGGTCCTCGATCCCGGCTTCGTCCAGGACGAGGTTCTTCCGGGCGGTTGACTGCTGGTCGGTCGAGACCCGCTTGTAGACCAGGTTCGCCGTCGAAGGGCCCCTTCCACACGGAGGATCGGACCCTCTCTGTCGTCAAACCCTGTCATCGATCACCAACAGATCTGATGGGATTCGAGCCGCCGTGAACCCCCGGATTGCACGGGTTCATTGGACGCGGCACCTGCCTGTCGTCAAACGATCGTTTGACGACAGGCAGCGTGCGGCAGCCGGAGCAGCGGAAGGGCGTTGACCGCCCGGCACTGGTG
>NZ_JBHVFE010000751.1:0-2398 GCF_042801945.1 Kitasatospora sp. NPDC057542 | reverse complement strand
GCGTGGACCGGTCGGTCCACGCCCTGCCGTCTGTGCCGTGCTGCGCCGCCCGGAGCGGCTCGCCTCCGACGGACCGTCACACCACGCCCAGCGCGTACGCCGCGAACAGCGCCGCTGCCGCCCCCGCCACCGCCTTGCCACCTCGGGACAGGGCCGTCCAGGGGCCGTCGAACCGGCGGGTGAACCAGCCGACCGCCACCAGCACGGCGCCGAACAGCGGCAGCAGCGCCAGCCGGGCGGCCACCCAGCCGAGCGAGTCCGGCGCGGTGGTCAGCCCCGGGACGGCGCCCAGGCCGGCCGCGCCCGGCACCGCGACCGCGAGCATCGCGCTCTGGTGCCAGCAGAAGATCGTCATCGCCGACAGGTTGACCACCACGACCGGCAGCCAGAGCAGCGGGCGGCGGGTCAGCAGCCGGCCCAGTCGCTCCCGCAGCAGCACCGCGGCGCCGCACTGGAACGCCGCCAGGGCGAGCACCAGCAGGGACGGCGGGTGCGAGTTGGTCCGCGCGGCCCCGGGCACGCCGACCATGCTGGCCGGGTAGTGGAAGACCAGCAGCAGCGCGGCGAACAGCGCGCCGCCGCCGAGCAGCAGCACCCGGGCCGCCGGGCGGCCGAGCCGGCCCTGCGCCCAGAGCACGCCCAGCTGGTAGCCGAACAGCCAGCCGGGCAGGATGTTCAGCAGCGCGACCCAGGACGGCACCGCCTCGGCCCACGGCCCGTAGCGCAGCAGGTCGACGGCGGCGACCGAGGCCACCAGCAGGCCCGCCGACCAGCCGCCCAGCCGGCGCCCGGCCGCCACGCAGAGCGGGGTGAGCGCGGTCAGCCCCAGGTAGACCCCGATGTACCAGAGCGGCTGCACCACCAGGGTGGCGCCGGTGCGCAGGGTGTCCGCGGGGACGCCGAGCGCGGGCAGCAGCGGGACCAGCGCCGCCCAGACGGCCGTCACCCCGAGCACCGGGCGCAGCAGTCGGACCGTACGGGCACGCAGCCAGCCGCCGTACGTGACGCCCCTGGCCCGGGCCCGCTCCAGCGAACGGACCGAGGAGTGGCCGCCGACCAGGAAGAACACCCCGAGCATCTGGAGCACCCAGCTGAGTGGGGCGAAGAAGCCGAGCGTGGAGAGCGGGCTGGCGTTGTGCAGGGCGCCGTCGGGGGAGCGGGTGAGGCCGCCGAGCATCCAGTGGCCGACCGGCACGGCGAGCAGGGCGAGGGCGCGCAGCCCGTCCAGGGCGCGGTCGCGGTCGGCCGGGGTCCTCGCGTCGACCTGCGCGGCGGCGCGGCGCAGGGCGGTGAGGGGCCGGGGGGTGCGGGGGGTGGTGAGGGTGCTGGCCATGGTGGTGCTCCTTCCGGTGCGGGCGGTCAGGCGCGGCCGAGCGCGACGGCGGCGTAGGCGGCGAGGGAGGCGGTGCCGGGGGCGAAGTAGCCGTCGTGGCCGTGGGATCCGGTGGCGGGCAGTGGGCGGGCGCCGAAGCCGGGGGCGGTCGGGTCGGCGCCGTGGCCGAGGCCGAACAGCCGGACGTCGGGCACGTTGCCGATCCAGTCGGAGCCGTTGCGGGCGGTGGCCCAGAGCGGGACGCCCGGGCCGAGGTCGGCTGCCGAGTCGATGCCCATGCCGGGCGAGCCGAGCACCACCACGCCGGAGGCCTGTGCGGGGGTGGGGCGGGCCAGGCCGCAGACCACCGAGCCGTAGCTGTGGCAGAACACGGTGGGCGGGGCCTGCGGACGGGTGGTGACGGCGAGTCCGTCGAGCAGCCGGGTGAGGCGGGGTGCGCCGGCCCGGGCGAGGTCCTCGGTGGCGGCGTCCGGGCCGAGGCCGAGCGGGGTGGTGTAGCCGGCCCAGGCGATCACGGCGGTCTGCCGGTCGGTGGCGTCCAGGAGTGCGCGGGCCATGCCGGCGGGGGTGCCGTACGGGTTGCCCGTGCGGTCGAAGCGGAGCAGGTCGATGTCCGAACCGGGGACGATCACGGCGGTGCGGCGGGCGGTGGCGAGGTCGCCGTACACCTCGGCGACCTGGCCGCGGCCGCGCGGGTCGAAGGCGAGGATCCGCCGGCCGCCGTCCAGCAGGGTGCGGTAGCGCTCGGCGCGGGTGCGGGCGGCCTCGTGGTCCTGGGGGGTGAGGGCGGGGTCGGCGGCCCGGGTGAGTTCGTGGCCGCGCTCGGCGGCGAGGGCCAGGGCGTTGGCCCGGTACCGGAGTTCGACGGGCGCGCCGTCCAGGTTGCCGACCACCAGCGGGTGCCGGGCGGCCAGGGCGTCCTGCTGGGCGGGGCTCAGCCCGGCGAAGAAGGCGGCGATCTGGCCGGGCGTGCTGGTGGCCGGGTCGGGCGGGTGGAGGCCGAGTGCGGTGTCGGCGGTCCAGGCGGCGCTGCCGGGCGGCGGGCCGGTGACGGCGGTCTGGGTG
>NZ_JBHVFE010000750.1:0-2413 GCF_042801945.1 Kitasatospora sp. NPDC057542 | reverse complement strand
GCGACCAGCCCCGCCAGCGTGGCGGGGCCCGACTCCAGTGCGCTGAGCACCAGAGCGGCCTTGTCGAGAACGCCGACGCCGCTAGTGTTGTCCATGCGCTAAGACTGCGGTCTCACTCTGCGAGACGCAAGTTCAAACTTCCGGGAAAAGCGCCACTCTGGAGGAAAGCAGCCCGGGAGGCATCCAGGATGCGGCGCCGTACGGGCGTCCGCATGGTGGACGGCGATCCGGCGTGCAGGTCTCGCGAACGTGCCCCGCACCGGGCGGCGCACACGCTTTGACCCCGACGACACGAGAAGGCCGGCAACGCGGCCGGCTGGAGGGAATCCGATGGGACGGACACTCGCAGAGAAGGTCTGGGACGACCACGTCGTGCGGCGCGCGGAGGGCGAACCCGACCTCCTCTTCATCGACCTGCACCTGCTCCACGAGGTCACCAGCCCGCAGGCCTTCGACGGGCTGCGGCTGGCCGGCCGCACGGTCCGCCGCACCGATCTGACGATCGCCACCGAGGACCACAACACCCCCACCCTGGACATCGACAAGCCGATCGCCGATCCGGTCTCCAAGGTGCAGTTGGAGACCCTGCGCAGGAACGCCGCCGAGTTCGGCGTCCGGATCCACTCGCTCGGCGACGTCGAGCAGGGCGTCGTGCACGTCGTCGGCCCGCAGCTCGGCCTGACCCAGCCCGGCATGACCGTGGTCTGCGGTGACTCCCACACCTCGACCCACGGCGCCTTCGGCGCGCTGGCGTTCGGCATCGGCACCAGCCAGGTCGAGCACGTGCTGGCCACCCAGACCCTGCCGCTGGCGCCGTTCCGGACCATGGCGGTCACCGTCGAGGGCGAACTGCCCGAGGGCGTCACCGCCAAGGACCTGATCCTGGCCGTCATCGCGAAGATCGGCACCGGCGGCGGCCAGGGCTACGTTCTGGAGTACCGCGGTTCGGCGATCCGGAGCCTGTCCATGGAAGCCCGGATGACCGTCTGCAACATGTCGATCGAGGCCGGCGCCCGGGCCGGCATGATCGCCCCGGACGAGACCACCTTCGCCTACCTCCAGGGCCGCCCGCACGCCCCGCAGGGCGAGGACTGGGACGCCGCCGTCGCGTACTGGAAGACGCTGGGCACCGACGAGGACGCGGTCTTCGACCACGAGATCTTCATCGACGCGAGCGAACTGACTCCGTTCGTCACCTGGGGCACCAACCCTGGCCAGGGCGCGCCGCTGGGCTCGACCGTGCCGGACCCGGCCTCCTTCGCCGACCCGCAGGAGCGCCAGGCCGCCGAGAACGCCCTGGCGTACATGGGCCTGGAGGCCGGCACCCCGCTGCGCGAGGTGAAGGTCGACGCCGTCTTCGTCGGCTCCTGCACCAACGGCCGGATCGAGGACCTGCGGGCCGCCGCGGCCGTCGTGGAGGGCCGCCGGATCGCCGACGGCGTGCGGATGCTGGTGGTCCCCGGGTCCGTCCGGGTCGCTCTCCAGGCCGTCGAGGAGGGCCTGGACAGGGTCTTCACCGCGGCCGGTGCCGAGTGGCGCCACGCGGGTTGCTCGATGTGCCTGGGCATGAACCCCGACCAACTCGCCCCGGGGGAGCGTTGCGCCTCCACCTCGAACCGCAACTTCGAGGGCCGGCAGGGCAAGGGTGGCCGCACCCACCTGGTCTCCCCGCAGGTCGCGGCCGCGACCGCCGTGCTGGGCCGCCTCGCGGCCCCCTCCGACCTGACCGCCGACGTCGCTGCCGTGGAGGCCTGAGCCATGGAGAAGTTCACCACCCACACCGGCCGGGCCGTCCCGCTGCGCCGCAGCAACGTGGACACCGACCAGATCATCCCGGCCCACTGGCTCAAGAAGGTCACCCGATCCGGTTTCGAGGACGGCCTGTTCGAAGCCTGGCGCAAGGACGAGTCGTTCATCCTCAACCGGCCGGAGCGGCAGGGTGCCACGGTCCTGGTGGCAGGCCCCGAGTTCGGCACCGGCTCCTCCCGGGAGCACGCCGTCTGGGCGCTCCAGAACTACGGCTTCCACGTCGTCGTCTCGTCCCGCTTCGCCGACATCTTCCGGGGCAACTCGCTGAAGAACGGCCTGCTGACGGTCGTCCTGCCGCAGGAGACCGTGGAACGGCTCTGGGCGCTCACCGAGAGTGACCCTTCGGCCGAGATCACCGTCGACCTGGAGGCGCGCGAAGTGCGTGCCGGGGGCGTCACGGCGACCTTCGAACTGGACGACAACGTCCGGTGGCGGCTGCTCAACGGCCTGGACGACATCAGCATCACCCTGCGGAACGAGGCCGACATCGCGGCCTTCGAAGCGACCCGCCCGGCCTTCAAGCCGCGTACTCTGCCGGTCGCCTGAGTTCCCTTCAGAACAAGCATTCTGACGATCCGCCGGATGGCCCGCGCCCCCCTCGGGG
>NZ_JBHVFE010000749.1:0-2421 GCF_042801945.1 Kitasatospora sp. NPDC057542 | reverse complement strand
CGGTGTAGATCTCCGACACCGACGCGTCGAAACTGGGCGAGGCGAACTGAAGCACCCGACTGCCAGGATCGATCGCGAACCGCTCGATCTGCCCGGCAACCAGACTCGCCACACCCCCGTGGGCAACCACCACGCCCTTGGGCCGACCCGTCGAACCCGACGTGTAGATCACATACGCCGGATGCCGCACATCGAGCGCGACCACCGGATCCGTCTCCGGCCAGTCGGGAACCTCCGCCACCATCGCCGGATCATCGACCACCACCGAAGGACGGGCATCCTCCAGCATGAACGCGATCCGCGCCCGCGGGTACCCCGGATCCACCGGCAGATACGCAGCCCCGGCCTTCAACACACCCAGGACCGCCACCACCGACTCCACCGACCGCGGCAACGCCACCGCCACCACCTGCTCCGGCCCCACACCCCGCGCGATCAACGCATGCGCAAACCGGTTCGCCCGAGCATTGAGCTGACGATACGTCAACTCAACGCCACCGCAGATGAGCGCGATTTCTTCCGGGGTGGCAGCCACCTGCGC
Organism: Kitasatospora sp. NPDC057542; assembly: GCF_042801945.1. Classification (NCBI taxonomy): domain Bacteria; kingdom Bacillati; phylum Actinomycetota; class Actinomycetes; order Kitasatosporales; family Streptomycetaceae; genus Kitasatospora; species Kitasatospora sp. NPDC057542. The sequence goes on along the minus strand of NZ_JBHVFE010000749.1, from coordinate 1,880 downwards.
CGCGAAAGCATCCGGCACCGGAACGGCGCCCACCTCACGCGCAGTCGCATTGCCCCGCTCCAGCAGCCGGTACCGCTCGTCGCCGTCGAGCAGGTCAATCCGACCGATCGGCCGGTCCGGATCGGCGGCGACCGCCTCCAGCAGAAGCGTCCAGCGCCGGACGAGGGCCTCGACCGTCGACCGCTCGAACAGGTCAGTGGCGTACTCGACCACGCCGACGATCCCGTCCGGGCCGCCGTCGGGGCCGAACCGCTCGCTTAGGTTGAAGCCGAGGTCGAACTTGGCCGTCCAGGTCGGCACGGCGAAGGCGGACACCCGCAGGCCGGGCAGCCCGAACTCGCCCATCGGCGCGTTCTGCACGGCAAGAATCGTCTGGAACAGCGGGTGGTGCGACAGCGACCGGGACGGGTTCAGCACCTCCACCAGGTGCTCGAACGGCACGTCCTGGTGGGCGTAAGCCGACAGAGCCGTGTCCCGTACCCGTCCCAGCAGGTCGCTGAAGGCCGGGTCGCCGCTGGTGTCGGTGCGCAGCACCAGCGTGTTGACGAAGAAGCCGACCAGGTCGTCCAGCGCCTCGTCGGTCCGGCCCGCGATCGGGCTGCCGATCGGAATGTCCGTCCCCGCGCCCAGCCGCGTGTACAGCGCCGCCAGGCCAGCCTGCAGCACCATGAACAGACTGGTGCCGGTGTGACGCGCCAACTTGACCAGACCAGCGTGCAGTTCGGGGGACAGCTCCAGTGCGAGGGTGTCTCCCCGGTAGCTGGCGACGGCTGGCCGCTGTCGGTCCGCGGGCAGCGCGATCCGCTCCGGAAGCCCTTCCAACTGAGCTGTCCAGTAGGTCAGTTGCCGGGCGAACCGGCTGTCCGGGGCGGTCGGGTCGCCGAGCAGCCGGCGCTGCCAGAGGGTGTAGTCGGCGTACTGCACCGGCAGGGGCGTCCGGCCTGGCTCGCGACCCTGGCACCTGACGGCGTAGGCTTCGGCGAGGTCGCGGGAGAGCGGGCCGGTGGACCAGCCGTCACCGGCGATGTGGTGCACGACCAGCAGCAGCACGTGCTCGTCCGGCGCGAGCGCGAACAGCTCGGCCCGCAGCGGTGGTTCCTCCGCCAGGTCGAACGGGAGACGTGCCACCTCGGCGAGCTGTTGCGGCAGTTCGGCCTCAGCGGCTTTGGTCACCCGGATCCGGGGGCGGGCCGCGCCGAGGTCGAGGACGCGCTGGCACGGCACGCCGTCGATCTCCGGGAACACCGTCCGCAGGCTCTCGTGCCGGGCCACGACGTCGGCCAGCGCGTCCTCCAGCGCCTGCCCGTCGAGCGCTCCGGTCAGCCGCAGCGCCAACGGGATGTGGTAGGCCGCGGCGGCCCCGTCCATTCGGTGCAGGAACCACAGCCGGCGCTGCGCGAAGGACAGCGGCACCGCCTCCGGGCGCTCGCACGCCACCAGTACGGGCCGGGCCCGGTCGGCCCCGGCGAGCCGCGCCGCCAGGCCGGATGCCGTCGGCGCCTCGAAGAGCGCGCGCAGCTCCACTTCGACCCCCAGCGCCGAACGCACCCGGGAGACCAGCCGGGTGGCGAGCAGCGAGTGCCCGCCCAGATCGAAGAAGTCATCCTCGACACCGACCCGCGGTCGCTCCAGCACCTCGGCGAACAGCTCGCACAGGATCTCCTCCTGCGGCGTCCGCGGCGCACGGCCAACCTCGGCCGCGCCCGATGCCGGCGCGGGCAGCGCCGCGCGGTCCAGCTTCCCGTTCGGCGTCAGCGGCAGCGCGTCCAGCACCACGAACGCCGACGGCACCAGGTAGTCCGGCAGCCGGTCACGCAGGTGCGCTGCCAGCTCCGCAGGGCGGACGGCCGTGTCGGGGCGGGAGGCGACGTAGCCGATCA
>NZ_JBHVFE010000748.1:0-2454 GCF_042801945.1 Kitasatospora sp. NPDC057542 | reverse complement strand
AGAGCAGGTCAGCGACCCGAACTCCATCAGCCACGCCCAGGTGATGCCCACCCATCTGCGGCCCAGCGCGAACCCCTCAATCAGCGACAGAGCCCGGAAAGTGATCCAGAACCTCGTTTCACCCGCTGCCGACAACCAGCATTCGGGTGGAGTCGGAACTGCTCGGCGATGCCCTCGGTGCGCATCGCGGCATGCGCCCCGGGCGGTCCGCGCCCGACCGGGCCAATGCGCGCCCGCGACCTGTGCGAGCGCCTCGACCTCGCCATCATGCCGAAGAACATCGAGAGCACCCGGCACAAGCTCAAGCGCCTGGTCAGCCTCGGCGTCCTCACCGAGCCCGAACGCGGTCTGTTCGCCCAGCACCGCCCGAGCAACTCCGCACCACCAGCGCACCCGACCCAAGTCGACGGTTGAATCGGTGGCACAACCCGGATATCGGATTGCCTGGCCACCGTGGAAGGACCGAGAGTCGGCGGATGCGTGATCTGAAGCTGACCGTCGGCGATCTCACCCTGTCGCCCCTGAGCCCGGCCGACGTCAATGCCCACCTGGCTGGCGAGGACGACCTCTTGGTGCGCTGGCTGAACGGGGGGCCGGGCACTCGGGCCGGCACCGAGAAATACATCCGCCACTGCATGGAACAGTGGGCCACCAAGGGACCGTTGTGTGCCTTCGGAATCCGAGTGGGCGCCGAGCAGACCCTCGCGGGAACGATCGACCTCCGGTTCGAGATGGCCGGCCTTGCCGCTGGGCAGGTGAACATCGCCTACGGGCTCTACCCCGCCTGGCGTGGACGGGGCCTGGCGACCCGCGCGGTCCTCCTGGTCTGCCGATACGCGGCAGGCGAAGGAGCAGATCAGGCGGTGATCCAGGTGGCTCCGGAGAACCCGGGCTCGGCCGCGGTCGCCCTCAGGGCGGGCTTCACCTACGTCAAGCAAGTCCTGGATGCGGACGGCAACCGGTTCGACTGGTACGTCCGCAACCTGTCCCGCGAACCAGCCCATGGTGCTGACCACTGACAGCAAGCGGGAACCGGCTCGGGACACACGGCCCTGAGCCGAAACCCCTTGGACGGCACGGGGACCGGCTTGCTGAAATGGCAGACGGCCGCTGTCGGAGTCGAAGGGATGCGGCGATGACCGAGATCAGACTGCACCTGTCGGTGCGTGGCCTCACCGACGCGGACCTGCCGTCCTGCGGCTGGGCCGGCTCCCCCAAGCACGTGCGCGAACTCGTCCACCAGATCCGCCGCGCCGAGGCGGGCGAGATCGACTACCTGGCGGTCTGCACGCCGGTCGGGCTCCCGGTGGCGGTCGGCGGCATCGACTACACGGTCAAACCCGGCGCCGGCACGCTCTGGCAACTCAGCGTCCACCCGGCCCTGCAGTCCTGCGGGATCGGCACACTGCTGATCCGCTCCGCCGAGCAGCGGATCGGCGCCCGGGGCCTGACCCGCGCCGAACTCGGCGTCGAGGAGAGCAACCCGCGCGCCCGCGCCCTCTACGAACGCCTGGGCTACCGGGCCTTCAGCCGCGAGCTCGACTCCTGGGACGTGGAGGCCAAGGACGGCTCGCTCCAGCGGTACGAGACGATGTGCACGATGATGCGCAAGGACCTGGCATGACGCTGGATTTCGCGGCGTTCATCGCCGATGCGACGGCCGACCCGGCCGTCATCGGGCTCGTCCTCAAGGGCTCCCGGGCCCACGACGGCATGACCACCCGTCACTCCGACCACGACCTCTACGTCATCCTCGCCGACGACGCGGCGAGCGAGCTGGCCGCGCTCGACGGCTACCGCTCCGCGCGGCTCGACCTGGTCGTCACCACCCTCGAACGGTTCCGCCGGCCCGCCGACTGGGAGCGGTACGCCATCGCCCGCTCCCGGGTGCTGGTCGACCGCCGCGACGGGGAGATCACCCGGATCGTCGCCGCGATGGGACGGCTCGGCGCCGAGGAGGCCTTCCGGTCCGGCGCCGCCCTGCTGGACGCCTACGCCAACTCGCTCTACCGCTCGGTCAAGAACCACCGCGATGGCAACCCGCTCGCCAGCCACCTCGACGCGGCCGCCAGTGTCGGGTTCCTGCTCGACCTGCTCTTCGCCCTGGACCGCCGACCGCGCCCCTACAACAAGTATTTGGCCTGGGAGCTGGACCGGTTCCCGCTGCCCGGCTGGGAGAGCGCCGAGCTGCTGGACACCGTCGCCCGGATCACGGCGACCGGCGAAGTGGCGACGCAGCAGCGGCTCTTCGCCCGGGCCGAGGCGGCTGCCCGGGCCGCCGGGCACGCGGCGGTGCTGGACGCCTGGGGCGAGGACCTGCTACTGATGCGGCCCCGCCCGAACTCCCCGGCCCAGCAGCCCTCCTGACAGTGATGATGTGACTGGTGGTTCTGCTGATGAGGCTGACTCGCCTCCTGACTGACGTCTCGGACTGTCCTGTTTGGGATTTGTCGT
>NZ_JBHVFE010000747.1:0-2458 GCF_042801945.1 Kitasatospora sp. NPDC057542 | reverse complement strand
GGACCACGTCCGGCCGGGCCCTGGTCGTCGTTCCCCGCTTCCTAGCCGCGCAGGCGGGCCAGCCAGGCCTCGACCTCGTCGGAGCGGCGTGGGAGGTCGGCGGAGAGGTTCTCGTTGCCGTCCTCGGTGACCAGGATGTCGTCCTCGATCCGCACCCCGATGCCCCGGTACTCCTCCGGCACCGTCAGGTCGTTCTCCTGGAAGTAGATGCCCGGCTCCACGGTGAGCACCATGCCCGGTTCGAGCGGGCCGTCGACGTGCTCCTCGGTGCGGGAGTGGGCGCAGTCGTGGACGTCGATGCCCAGCATGTGGCCGGTGCCGGCCAGGGTGAAGCGGCGGTGCAGGCCCAGCTCGTACACCTTGTCCGCGCCGAGGTCGCCGAACAGGCCCCAGGAGGTGAGGTGTTCGGCGAGCTCGCGCTGCGCGGCGTGGTGGAAGTCACGGAACTGCCCACCCGGTCGCACTGCCGCGATGCCGGCCTCCTGGGCCGCGTACACGGCGTCGTAGACCTTGCGCTGGAGCTCGGTGAAGCGGCCGCTGACCGGGAGGGTGCGGGTGACGTCGGCGGTGTAGAGGTGGTTGGTCTCCACGCCCGCGTCGAGCAGCAGCAGGTCGCCGGGCCGGGCGTGGCCGTTGTTGCGCACCCAGTGCAGGGTGGTCGCGTGCGGACCGGCCGCGGCGATGGTGCTGTAGCCCACGTTGTTGCCCTCGACCCGGGCACGGACGAAGAAGGTGCCCTCGATCAGCCGCTCGGCGGTCTCGGAGTCGGTGCCGAGGACACGCACCACGTCCTCGAAGCCGCGGGCGGTGGCGGCGCAGGCGAAGCGCAGCTCCTCGATCTCGAACTCGTCCTTGACCAGGCGCAGCCCGGACAGGAAGACCTCGAACTCCTCGTCCCGCTCGGCGACCGCCCGGTCCGCGAGGGCCTCCTCCACGCCCGCGTCGTGGCGGCGCAGCACCCGCACCGGGCCGGTGGCGGCACGAAGGTCGGAGCGGACGGTGCGGACGTCCCGGCAGGGCAGGCCGAACAGCCGCTCGCTCTCGGTGAGGCTGTTGCGGCGGCCGTCCCACAGCTCGCCGTGGTTGTCCAGCCAGAACTCGCCGTTGTCGGTGCGGGAGCGGTCGCGCAGGTAGAGCACCGCCTCGTGGCCGCTGTCCCCGGTCGGCCTGAGCACCAGGACGGCGTCCTCGGACTGGTCGCCGGTCAGGTAGGCGTAGTCGGAGGAGGGGCGGAACGCGTAGTCGGTGTCGTTGGCCCGCACCTTGGGGTTGCCGGCCGGGACCACCAGCAGCTCGCCGGGGAAGGCGGCGGACAGCTCCGCGCGGCGGCGGGCGGTGTGCGCGGCCTGCGGGACGGGCTCCAGGGCGGTGCGCTCGGTGTCGGCCCAGCCCTGCTTCATGCTCTCGGCGAGTTCGTCCGTGACGCCACGGGTCAGGCCGTTCTTCCGGTACTTGATGGTCTCGGCGGGCTCGGTCACTACGGTCTCCTGGTGAGGGGGGTGGATGCGAGGTGCTTCGCTAGGCTGCCCCGTCCGTCGGCATGCGACCCGTACGGTATACCGAACACTGCCGGGAGAGAAGAGGTCGAGCGTGAACGATGCCGAGGAATCCGTCCGGGGCGTCCTCGCCGCCAACCTGAAGCGGGTGCGGGCCCAGCGCAGACTGTCGCTGTCCGAGCTGTCCCGGCAGGCCGGGGTCGGCAAGGCGACGCTCTCCCAGCTGGAGTCCGGGGCCGGCAACCCCACCCTGGAGACCGTGCTCGGGCTCTCCCGGGTGCTCGGCGTGCCGATCTCCGACCTGGTCGAGGCCCGGCCCGCCGGCGAGGTCACGGTAGTGCGCGCGGCCGAGACCGAGGTGCTCAGCGGCCGGGGCGTCGACCTGCGCCCGCTGCGCCGGATCGAGTCCGGGGACACGGTGTTCGAGATCTACGACCAGGTGGTGCGGACCGGCGCCGCGCAGGAATCCGCCGGCCACACCGGCACCGAGCACACCGTCGTCCAGACCGGCCGGCTGGGCGTGCGGGTCGACGGCCGCGAGGTCGAGCTCGGCCCCGGCGACTACATCGGCTTCGACGCCGCGCTGCCGCACGCCTACACCGCGCTGGGCGGCGAGCAGGTGCGGTCGGTGCTGGTGCTCCAGTACCGGGCCGAGCAGCACGGCCACCTCGCCGAGCCGGCCCGGCCGGCCTCGTGGGGGCTCTGGCACTGAGCGAGCCGCACGGGGACGGTGGGGGCGGTTCGCCGCACCGCTGCACCGCCTGGTCGCCGCACCGCCGGATCGTTCGGATTACCGAACGGCCGGAGCTCGCAGCGGGACCCGGCCGCCGCTCTCGGCGCTTCCCCGATCGGCGACCTGGCGGTCGTCGCCGAGGTGATGGCCGCCGACAGGAGCTGACCGTCGGCTGACCAGTGCCTTGACCACGGCACCGGAAACCGGACAGCCCGGTCGTCGGCTCAGC
>NZ_JBHVFE010000746.1:0-2469 GCF_042801945.1 Kitasatospora sp. NPDC057542 | reverse complement strand
TCTGCTCGTCGCAGAAGCCGAGGCTCGCGCCAAGCCGGTCGCCGCCGCCCCAGGCGTACGGCACGCCGAGCTGGCCCGCGGCCACGGCGGCGACCCGGCCGCCCAGCGCCTCGGCCGACAGCGGCGGGGCCGTCTCGGGCGAGGTGTGGGACGCCGCCTGGGCGGCCGCGCCGAGCGCCGGGACGAGGCCCGCCCCGAGCGCGAGGCCGAGCATGCGGCGCCGACGGACTCCGGCGGCCTGGTCGCGGCCGGACGGTTGGGGCTCCATGACGGTGCCTCCCGGTGCTGGAGGTGGTTGGGCGCTCGGGGCTGTGGTGCCGGGCGCACGCACCAGGATTCCGCCCCGGCGGGCCGGTCCGCCATCACCCGCAACGGTGAATCGCGGACGCACGGGCCGTGAAACGGAGCGGATGTCGCCGGTCGATGGTTTGACGGTCGTTCCGGAGGCGCCAACGATGGGCGCGCACGTTCGGTCGGGACTGTCGGAGGGCCACACGGGCGGCGCCGTGAAGCCGATCCGCACCACGCGGCTGACCAGGGCGGTGGACTACGCCTGCGCGGCGGAGGGCGACGCCTCGGCCTGCTCGCTCTGGCCGGCCGGGGCCCGCCCCCCCCCGCCGGTCAACCGGTCATCAGCGCACGCTGAGCTTCACCGTGGCGGTCCTGCCGGTGTAGGACTTGTGAATCTGCTCGCGCGTCCCGGAACCGCAGGCCTGCACCTCCTCCGGGTAGCGCCCGCCGTCGGGCGTGATCGTGACCGTCGCGCACATGCCGTCGGCCCGGGTGTCCTCCACCCACCCGTCGACGTAGAGCGTCTCGACTCCCTCGACCTTCTTGCACTTCAGGGTCCACGTGGCCTCCGCTCCGTCGATCTTGGGCGAGTCGCTGTGCGGACACGTCGCCGCGGTGGCCGGCGTCGCGGCGGCCACCACCGTCCCGCCGACCAGCGCAGCGGCAGCGAGAACGGCTCGGAGGGGCAAGGCCAGTCGCATGATGGGTCTCCTTGTGTGGGCGCAGGACGTCAGCGGAGGGTTTCTGCCGCACGCGAAGCAGATTGACTCCGAAGGGCGGCACAGTGCGCTCGTACGGGTGACACCCGGTTCGACGTGGTGCGTCGTGCACCGGTCGGGACATGCAGGGCAGCGGCGCCTCGACGGCGGGAGGTCATCCGGGATTCCGGTACGGGCCGGAGGTGGGTGTTGACGGCGGTGAAGTGTGAGTGGTTGAGTACTCACATGCAGAAGGAACGACCCCGGCAACTGTCCACCGCCGAGGAGCGTCGCGAGACGGTGCTGCGCACCGCGATCGGGGCGTTCGCCGCGCGGGGGTACTTCGGCACCACCACCACGGAGGTGGCGAAGGCCGCCGGCATCTCGCAGGCGTACGTGTACCGGCTCTTCCCGAGCAAGGAGGCCCTGTTCGTGGCGGTGGTGGAGCACTGCTTCGTGCGGGTCCGCGGGAGTCTGGAGCGTGGCGCGGCGGAAGCGGGGGGGAGTTCCCCGGAGGTGGTCCTCCAGTCCATGGGGGACGCCTACGCCAAGCTGATCACCGGCAACGACCTGATGCTGGTCCAGCTGCACGCCCAGGCGGCGGCGGTCTCCGAGCCGGCCGTCCGGGAGGCGGTCCGGCAGGGGTACGCCCGGCTGGTCGAGTACGTGCGCGGGGCCTCGGGTGCGGCGGAGCCTCGGATCCAGGGCTTCTTCGCCACCGGCATGCTCTGCCACCTGCTGGTCTCGATGGGGGCGGACGAGGTCGACGCGCCGTGGACGCGGACCCTCGCGGCCGGCATCACGCACTACTGATCGGCCACGGCCGGCCAGTGCCACCCACCCGGCGGGGCGGGAGGTCCGCGCGCACGCGACGGTCCGAACGCCGCCGCCTTTCTTTGGCCATAAGTGTGAGTGGTTAACCACTCATCAATGCTCCTTCGGAAAGGAGGACCACCGCCGTGAGTCCGCAGGACGCCGACCCGTTCCTCGCCCGCCGTACGGCCGGCGGCGCACTGGCGGCCCTCGTCGGGGCGCAGTTCACCGTCATCCTCAGCACCTCGATCGTCAACGTCGCCCTCCCGAGCGTCCGCGACGGCATCGGTCTCACCGACGACGGTGCCGCCTGGGTGGTCAACGCCTACGGCCTCGCCTTCGGCGCGCTCCTGCTGGCCGGCGGCCGGATCGCAGATCTGGCCGGACGGCGCCGCGTCCTGCTCGCCGGACTCGCCCTGTTCGCCGCCGCTTCGGCCGCTGCCGGGCTGGCGTCCACCGGGGCGGCGCTGATCGCCGCGCGCACCGTCCAGGGCCTGGCCGCCGCCGCGATCGCCCCCGCCGCGCTCGCCCTGGTCATGGACCTCCATCCGCCCGGCCCCGGGCGCGGCCGGGCCCTCGGCGTGTGGGGCGCCGTCTCCGGCGCCGGCGGCGCCGCCGGAGTCCTGCTCGGCGGCGCGCTGACCCAGTCACTCGGCTGGCCGTGGAC
>NZ_JBHVFE010000745.1:0-2499 GCF_042801945.1 Kitasatospora sp. NPDC057542 | reverse complement strand
CCTCCCGGGCCTCGCGGCGGCCGTCACCGGGTCACTCGTCGTCCTCGTCGTCGAGCCGCGCCAGCCAGGTGGCCAGCCGCTCGACCGGGACCTCGAAGTCCGGGTTGAGGTCGACGAACGTGCGCAGCTGCTCGGCCAGCCACCCCAGGGTGACCTCCTCCTCGCCGCGCCGGTTCTCCAGCTCCTCGATGCCTCGGTCGGTGAAGTACACGGTTCGCTCCGGTCCGGTGGGGATTGACCTGGTCAGGATAGTCCGGTCAGCTGGCCCGCCAGGTGCTGACGGTGACCTTGGCGGCCCCGGTGGTCGGGTCCGCCTGCTCGATCACCGCGACGGCGATGTTGCGGGTGACCCGGTCGCGGATGCACAGCAGACGGCCGGGCGCGACCCGGTTGTACGAGAGGTCGGTGTCCGGCCGGGAGTCGATCGCGGCGGCGCACTGCTCGGCGGTGACGGACGGCTCGGTGATCACCGCGAAGTCCGACTTGTTGTCGCCGTAGCTGGTGAAGGAGTTGGCCTTGCTGCCGGCGCCGCCGACGTTGACCACCCCGAGGCCCCACTTGAGGTCGGTGGAGCGGGGGACCACGGTGCCCGAGTCCAGGTCGATCCGGTAGGCGTCGGAGGAGTACTCGGCGCTGGGGATCGCCAGTGACTTCTTGTCCAGCATCGGGGAGTAGCCGGCCGGCCGGGCCGGGGCCGAGACGGTGCTCTGGCCGGGCTTCGAGGGCGCGGCCGTCACCGGGTCGGCGGAGGCCGAGGCGCTCGGGGAGGAGTTCGCCTTGGTCGCGTCCGGGCCCTGGGTCACGGTGACCGCGGCGGCCGACTTGTTGTCCGACTTGGTGTCGTCGCCCAGCTTCTTCATCAGCACCACGCCGCCCGCGGTGCCGCCGACCGCCATCACCAGGGCGACGGTGAGCAGCACCTTCCAGGACACCCCGCCCTTGCGCTTGGGCTCGGGCTCCGGGTCGGCGGTCACCACCGGGCCGGGCGGCGGAGTGTCGTACGACGGCGGCTCCGGCTGCTGGAGCCGGGCGGTCGGCGGGGCCGGCAGCACCGGCGCGGTCGGCGACTCGGTGGGCGGCTGCGGGGCGCCGTACGAGCCGACCGGCGGCGGAGCGAAGCCAGGTGGCGGCGTCACCGGCTGCTGCGGCGGGTGCACCGCAGTGGCCGGGTGGGCCGGTGCGCCGGCCGGGTGGGTCGGTGCGCCGGCCGGCGGCGGGGGAGTGGCCGGCATCGCGGGCAGCGGGGTCGGCGGGGTGGCGGGCGCGGCCGGCAGCGGGGTCGGCGGGGCCAGAAGGAATTGTTGCTGCGGGAGGTCGGAGCGACGGGTGATCTCGGTGTTGACCTCGCGCGGCAGCCAGTCGTCGCCGAACCGCAGCTGGCCGCCGACCTCCGGGTGGTTGCGGGCGACCTGGATGATCTCGGCGGGCGTGGGGCGGTCCTCCGGGGACTTCGCCAGACAGCGCTGGACCAGCTCGCGCAGGTCCGCCGGGACGCCCGTGAGGTCCGCCTCCTCGTGCACCACCCGGTAGAGCACCGCGGTGTCCGGGCCGTCGCCGAACGGCGCGGTGCCGCCGGCCACGTATGCGGCCAGGGCGCCGAGCGCGAAGACGTCGGTGGCCGGGGTGACCGGGCGGCCCTGGGCCTGCTCGGGGGACATGAAGGCGGGGGAGCCGATCCGGTAGCCGGTGCCGGTCAGGGCGGTGGCGTCGGCGGCTCGGGCGATGCCGAAGTCGATCACCCGCGGGCCGTCCCCGGCGACCAGCACGTTGGCGGGCTTGAGGTCGCGGTGGACCACCTCGACGCTGTGGATCGCCTGGAGGGCCTCGGCGATGCCGCCCATCAGCAGCAGCACGGTGCGCACCGGCAGTGCGCCGTTCTCGCGCACCACCTGCTGCAGGGACGGGCCCGGGACGTACGCGGTGACCAGCCAGGGGGCGTCGCCGTCCAGGCCGCCGGAGTCGATCACCTGCGCGGTGTAGAGCCCGTGGATGCGCTGGGCGTTGCTGACCTCCTGCGCGAAGCGGCGGCGGAACTCGCCGTCCTCGGCGAACTCCGGGCGCACCACCTTGAGCGCGACCGGGCGCCCGCCCGGGGTGTAGGAGAGGTAGACCCGGCCCATGCCGCCGGCGCCCAGCCGGGCGAACAGCCGGTAGCCGCCGACCTCCCGGGGGTCGTCCGGGAGGAGCGGCTGGAAGACCGGTGGGAGCTTGCCGGCGTCCCGAGGCGTGTCGGCGGTCATGTGGTGATCCCCCTGGGAGAGCGGTGAGGTGGTACGGCCGTGGCGGCCGGGCGCGCTGACGGGCGCCGGGGCTGCCGGACGGCGAGGCATAACCTATCGACCCGTCAGGATCCCGTGCACCGCGGTTCCGGTTTGGTTGCAGAGCTGGGACCTAACGGGCGGGGAGCACGAACGCAGGGCCGGGAGCACGAACGCGGGGCCGGGAGCACGAACGCGGGGCCGGGAGCGCGAACGCCCGCGGCCCCGCCCTCCCGGTGGG
>NZ_JBHVFE010000744.1:0-2519 GCF_042801945.1 Kitasatospora sp. NPDC057542 | reverse complement strand
GCCGGCGCGAGGCCCTCGCCCGCGGTCGGCCCGCCCCGCTGACGTGCCCGGACACGCTGGAGTCGTCGTACTCCAGCCTTGGATCGTCAGATCGTGACGTTGACGGCTGGAACCAGAGCCCTTACCGCCCCTGCACTCGTGCACAGGGACGGTGGCATGGCTGGTGCACCCGGCGTGGGTGTCCCGAGAGCCGCTTCGCCAACACGGGAAGGAAGAAGACCCATGACCTCAGTGGGCAGCAGCCGCTTCGCGGGCAAGGTCGCGGTGGTGACCGGAGGCAGCGGAGGGATCGGCGCGGCGGTCGCCGCGCGGCTGGCCGCGGAAGGGGCGGCGGTCGTCATCGGCTACCGCGGCAACCGGCAGGCGGCGGACGAGCTGGCCGCCATGCTCGCGGCCGACGGCGGCAGGGCACTCGCCATGCGCGCGGACGTTGCCGATCCCGAGCAGACCAAGGCCCTGATCGAGCGGGCCGTGTCCGAGTTCGGCCGGCTCGACGCGCTGGCCTCGTGCGCCGGCATCGAGCACTTCGACGCCCTGGAGAACATCACCCCGGCCGACTTCGACCGCGTCTTCACCGTGAACACCCGTGGCCAGCTGTTCGCCGTCCAGCACGCCGCCGCCCACATGTGCAAGGGCGGGCGGATCGTGCTCACCTCATCGGTGAGCGCCTCCCGCGCGGTGTTCGGCCACACCCTGTACGCCTCGTCCAAGGCAGCCGTGGAATCCATGGTCCTCAACCTGTCCGCGGAACTCGGTCGGCGAGGCATCACCATCAACGCCATCGCCCCCGGCGGCACCGACACCGACATGGCTGCCGAGCACGCCGCCAGCTACCAACACCCCCAGCTCAGGGACTCGATGCCACTCTCCCAATGGCTGTCGGTCCACGGCGCGCTCGGGCGCCTGGCCCAACCCGAGGAGATCGCCGCGGGCTACGCCTTCCTGGCCTCCGACGACGCCGCCTACATGACCGGCCGCACGCTGCCCATGGACGGCGGCTTCTTCTAGTCGCTTGGCGGGGCCACCGCGCTTCTGGGCGCGTCAGCGCCGCTGGCGTCCGTGCCGGCGGCGCGCGAAGCCTTCCCGCAGACGGTTCACACCGATCAGGATGGGGCGGAGAAACGGAACGGCTGCCACCAGCAGGCACTGGGCGGTCGCCGCGATCGGCAGCTGCAGGAGAGACAGCCCGGAGGCACACGCCAAGGGCAGCACCAAGGACGCCACTGACGCGGCGCAGATGATCAGCTTCAGCCTGAGTGTGACCCCGCCACCCCCCTTGTTCGCCGCCCACAGCTTGATTCCGATGGCGAAAAAGGCGAGGACCAGTGCCACCACCTCCACGGTGGTCAGGACAACGGCAACGAGAACGTCGATCACCCACTGCGGCATCTGGTCATCCTCGCGCTGATCCCCGGCTCCGTCTTGAGTACGGATACTCACGTCCACGACTGCTGTCCGGTGGTGTGCCGGGACCACGCCGATCTGACTGCCCGCCGCCCGGGCCGCTGCCCGGTCGAGGACAGTGCGCGGGCCTGCTCTCCAGCTCAGTGGTTGGCACGTCCGGCCGCTCGCGCAGCTCGGCGACCGCCGCCGCGACTGCCACACGGGTCCGGTCCGGCTCCAGCTGCGCGCCGCCGGCCTCGGCGCGGGCCTGCGCCAGGTGCTCGGCGACCAGGTCCGTGAGCCCGGCCAGGTGCCTGCGGATCTCGACTACCACCCGCACCGGCAGCACCGGGCCGCTGTCCCACGCGTGGGACAGCCCCGGCCCGGCCTGGCGGCCGACGACGTCCTCGATGCCTCGGCGGCCGCCGCCAGGCCCAGCAGCCGGTACGCCGTCGACCAGGACAGGTCCTCACCCCGGAGCGGGCTCCCGCGCCGCTCCAGGGCCTGCTCCTGCACCTGTGACGGCCGGCTCCGCCCTGCCCGAGCGGCACTGGCGCGTCGGCGTCGCGGCCGGAGGTGACCGGTGAGTCCCGCTGATCCGTGGAACCCGAACGAGGCCGCGCGCCTGACCCGGGAGCTGATCGACCCGGGCTTCACGAAGCGCGTCCCCGGTCAGCCCGCCCCACACGTCGTAGGGCTCACGGACGGTCATGGCGTACCGGCGGCATTCCAGTAGGACCGGGCACCGGGCGGGTGTGCCGTTCGGCTGTCCGCCGCCGTGGCGGCCAGGACGAACCCGAGGCGCGGCAGCCCCGTCGAGCGCTCGGCTCCACATTCGTTCCAGGGGCTTTGCCGTCCCGCCACGGCGTTCCAGGAAGCCTCGAACGCGCAGCTCAGGGCACGTTCCGCCGTTCCAACGTCCCGCATTGCCGGGCGGTGCTGGCGGGCGGGACGGATTGCGGGACAGTCTTCGGTCCGGCGGTGACCGGCGCTGAGCCGGGGCCACCCGGCCGCAGGGCGCGGCCATCGCGGCGAATGCCGCGCCACGTACCACCCGACCCCGGAAGGAAGCCCTGCCATGCGCACCCCGAACCGACGCCCGATCCTTGTCCTGCTGGCGGCCGCCGGCCTGCTGG
>NZ_JBHVFE010000743.1:0-2521 GCF_042801945.1 Kitasatospora sp. NPDC057542 | reverse complement strand
GCCTCGGCCGCCGCGGCCCGGGCGCCGGCCGGAAGGACGGTGCCGAGGGCGATCAGGGGGACGGCGGCGGCGCCGAACCGAAGCAGACCGCGCCGGGAGGGGGTGTGGGGTTGCATGGCGCTCCCTGGGTGATGCAGGGGTGGGGGTTGCCCCGCATCCTCTACCGAACTGAAAATTCAGTCAAGCTTTTGACTCAAAGCTGGCGCAACTCCCTGAAACGATCATCAGGGACCGGTCTGACCAGCCAGGGAGCCCGGTAGAGTGGGCGACCATGTCGGACCGTCGGACGGAAATACTCAAAGCCGCGACCCGGGTGATCGCCCGGCGCGGTGTACGCGGGCTACGAGTGGGCGAACTGGCGGCCGAGGCCGGGGTGTCCACCTCGCTGATCTACTACCACTTCACCGACCGGGCCGGCATCCTGCGCCGGACGCTGGAGTTCATCAGCGACCGCGCCGACCACTACACCGCCGACGAGGACCCTGCGCCCCGGACCGAGGACCCCCGGGCCGACCTGGAACGGGTCCTGCTCCGGGAGCTCCAGGACAGCACCGAGGTGCGGGAGAACAGCACCGCCTGGGGCGAGTTGAGAGCCAGCGCGGTCTTCGAACCGAGCCTGCGCGAGGACCTGGCGAGGACCACCCACACCTGGGTGCACGACATCGCCGAACTCCTCGCCCGGGCCGACCCGACCGGCACCGCACCCGCGCACGCGGCCTCCGCCGAGCGGCTCACCACCCTCGTCGAGGGCCTCAGCGTGCGCTGGCTGAGCGGCTCACTGCCCCTCGACCACGCCCGCCGGCTGCTGCGCAGCGCCGTCGACACCGAACTGCACCGCTGACGGTCACCGGCGTCCGGTCCGCCCGTCACGACTACCCTGACCCTACCTCTAAACTTCGCGATGCCGTCTGCGCCGTACAGCGCTGTGGCCGCCCGGGGACGCCGTTCCGGCTCCGCCCCCCTCCCTGTCCGCCGAGAGAGGCCACCGCATGTCCGTCGACCGATCCCCCTTCACCCTCCAGCCGGTCTTCCAGGAGCTGACCGCGGACGACCCGCGCGAGGTCGGCGGCCACCTGCTGTACGCCCGGCTCGGCGCCGGCGGCATGGGCCGGGTCTACCTCTCGTACACCCCCGGCGGCCGGCCGGTGGCGCTCAAGGTGGTGCGGCCCGAACTGGCCGAGGACCCCGAGTTCCGGGCCCGCTTCGCCCAGGAGGTGGCCAGCGCCCGGCGCATCCACGGACTGTTCACCGCGCAGGTGGTCGACGCGGGCGTGGACGCCGCCACCCCGTGGCTGGCCACCACCTACGTGCCGGGCCCCTCGCTCCAGCAGGTGGTCCAGCGCTTCGGCCCGCTGCCGGAACGGACCGTCCTGCTGCTGGTGGCGGGCATCGCCGAGGCCCTGCAGGCGATCCACTCCAGCGGGGTGGTCCACCGCGACCTCAAGCCCGGCAACGTGCTGATCGCCTCCGACGGCCCCCGGGTGATCGACTTCGGCATCGCCCGGGCGGCAGACGCCAGCGCCCTGACCGGCACCGGACTGCGCATCGGCTCGCCCGCCTACATGGCGCCCGAGCAGGCGATGGGCCGGCCGGCGACCCCGGCCACCGACGTGTACGCGCTGGGCGCCTTGGCCGTCCACGTGGCCGGCGGCACCCCGCCCTTCGGGGACGGCCCGGACCCGGCGGCGCTCTACCGGACCGTGCACGAGGAGCCCGACCTCGGCCGGGTCCCGGAGAGCCTGCGCGCCCTGCTGCTGCACTGCCTCGCCAAGCGGCCCGAGGACCGGCCGACCACCGCCGAGGTGATCGCCGCCGCCCGGAGCCACCCGGCGGTGGGCGGGCACCTCAGGTTCGGCGACGACTGGCTGCCGCACCCGCTGACCAGCCAGATCACCCGGCACGCCGAGCTGCCGCAGGTGCCCGCCGGGGCCGCCGGGGCCGGGGCCGGGGCCGGGTGGGACTCGGCCCGGACGGTCCTCGCCCCGCCGGCCGCCCCGACGCCGACGGTGCTCGCCTCCGCACCGGCGGTCGGCTCCGAGCCCGTGCCCGGCGCGCGGGTGCCGCACGAGAGCCCCCATCGGAAGGGCAGGCGCAGACGCGCCCTCGGGCGCACCGCGCTGACCGCCGCCGTCGCCCTGGCCGTCGGCGCCGCCGCGGCGGTGTTCCTGCTCGACGACCAGGAGCCGGTGGAGGCCGTGACCGCCGACGCCCCGGTGTCCGGCACGGCCGCGCCCGGCACCCCGACGGCCGCTCCGACGCCCACCCGGCCGGCCGCCGCCACGCCGACCGCCCCGGCAGCGCCCGCGCCCGCCGCCGAGTACGCCACGGTCTACCGCGCGGTCGAGCTGACCTCGGCGGACTCCGGCTACGAGTTCGACCTCGCCACCGGCACCGTGGTCCCGGTCGACAGCGCGACCTGGTACGTCGGCCGCGGCGACGGCGAGTTCCTGGTGCCGGAGACCGCCGACTCCTTCATCGGCCGGGACGCGGGCCTGGGGGTGGCCGACTGCCTCAAGGGCCT
>NZ_JBHVFE010000742.1:0-2527 GCF_042801945.1 Kitasatospora sp. NPDC057542 | reverse complement strand
CCCCGGGCGATGGGTGGCAGCTTTCGGTCCGCCATGCCTGTCTACGGAAGGACGGCCCAGCGCTGGGTCTTGTCGCTGCTGCGCGCCTGCCTGACGGTCGCATTGGTGCTCGTGGTGCTGAGGACGAGGCCGGTCGCCTGACAGGTGAAGGTCAGGGTGCCGCTGTCGTTCTGGGTGACCGTCCACTTCTGCTTCGGGTCCGCGGGGTCGAACGTCTGGGCGGCGACCGAGTTGTACTGCCCGAAGGACGTGAGGGCCCGCGGGGTGGGACAGCCGTCGGAGATCCGCACCGTGCCGTCCGCGTTGGCGTCCAGCTTCCAGCGCTGCTCGGGGACGGACGCGTCGTAGGCGGTCATGTCGGTCCGGGAGCTGGAGCCCACCCAGCACGGGTCCACCCGCCTCAGCGCGAGGTTGTAGCCGTTGGTGAGGCCGTGGTACTTGCCGTCGCCGACGGCCGGCACGGCGTAGTGGACGGTGTGTCGGGCCGGTTGGTCGAGCGCCGTGCCCGTGGTGGCGAGCGGCGGGTTGGCGGCGGGCCGGACATTCCTGTAGTACTCGGCGAAGCTGGCCGGGCTGTTCCCGGTCAACGCCTTGATGGTGCCCTGCCAGCCGCCGTCGACCTGCCGCCAGAGGTCGAGCAGCGAGCCGGCCACGTTTCCGGGCACCTGGTCCCCGGTGTCCCAGCCGCCACCGTAGACGTAGGCGCTGCTGCTCCCGTCCGCCCAGACGTACCGGTTGTCGCCGAGCAGGTAGGCGGCGGTGGCGTTGGCGAAGCCCTCGACCCACGCGCAGGGGCGGGAGCTGGCCGTCCAGATGATGTTCGGCGTGCAGATGCTGTCGGGCGGCATGGCGCCGTTGTAGAGACGGTCCATCAGGAAGTGGCCGCCCTCGTGCAGGACGACGTGCTCGGCGTCGGGGTCGGCGTCGGGGAGGTAGACCGTCTTGTCGAGGTACAGCGGCCCGTCGGTCGAACCGGGGTACCACTTGACGGTGAGCTCGGTGCAGGCCGAGTTGTTCGGCTCGTGCGTGCTCCAGCACAGGCTGACCGGGTTGGTGCGGTTCCACCACAGCAGGTTGAGGGTGTCGAAGGCGTGCCAGGCCCGCGAGGTCTGGGCCGAGGGCTTCAGGACACCGAGGGAGGTGCTCGCGGAGACGTTCTCCCGGACCGGCGAGTCCAGGGTGTACGTGGTGCCGTTGGCGTCCGCGGTCCTCCACAGCCGGGAGCTCTCGGCGTCGAACCGCACCCACATGCTGCTCATCGTCGTCGTGGTGGTGGGGGTGTAGCAGAGGTTGTAGGAGCCGTCGAGGTACGAGGTGTAGTCGTAGGCCACGTTGACGTTGAGCCGGCGCGCGGGGTCGGTGGGCTTCTCGCGGCCCCACAGCTGGATGTTGGCGTTGCGGACGGGCCTGGTCCGGGTGGGCTTGGACGGGCCCTCCTCGGCCGCCTGGTAGTCGAAGAGGAGCTGGCCGCTCAGACAGATCGGGTTCGCGGCGGCGGCCACGGCGGGGGTCGCCACGAGCGGGACGGCCGCCACGGCGGCGAGGAGTGCGGTGCCGAGCGTGGCGATGCGGGTCAGGCGCGTGCGCAGGGGTATGGCCATCGCGGTCCTCTCATGGGTAGGTGATCGTTCCGGTTAGCATGTCCATGATCGGCGTGCGGTCCGGCTCGCGGAAGGAGCGCGCGGAAGCGTGCGCGGGGCGCACGGCCACAGCCGTCCCATCGTGCCGCTCGGGCAACCTGTCCTTTGCTCTGTGCAGGCCGGCCCTAGGGCACGTATTCGGTCGTGATCAATTTGCACGATTCACCTTCGCGGCGGGTCATCCGGTAGACCGTGGTGCGTGACGCGAGCGCAATTGACGGATGCGGAGTGGGTGTTGATCGAGCCGTACTTGCCGATCGGCGAGTACGGCCCGTACCCGGAGCGACTGCGGCAGCAGTTCGAGGGCGTGATCTGGCGATTCCGGACGGGCGGGCAGTGGCGGGAGATGCCGAGGGAGTTCGGTGCTTGGTCGACCGTTTCCAATCGGTTCCGGCAGTGGCGGGACGCCGGCGTCTTCGAAGCCCTGATGGAGGGCCTGATCGCGGAAGCAGCGAAGCGCGGCGAGGTGGACCTGTCCCTGGTCAGTGTGGACTCCACCACCGTGCGGGCCCACCACGACGCCGCCGGGATGCACCTCGGCTCCGACACCATGGCCGTCCTGGAGAAGGCCGCCGAGGAGGCGCAGAAGGCCCGACAAAAGGGGGAGGCCCGGAGGAACAAGACGGGCGGGATGCCGAAGGTGACCCGAAACGGGAAGAATCGCGACGCATCCGGCGTCGGCGCAAGCTCCGGCTGAAGGAAGCCCTGCTCGGACGCTCCAGGGGTGGGCAGACTAGCAAGGTCCATTGCGGCGGCGGGCGAAGGTGCCGCCCGTTGGTGTTCATCCTGACCTGGCTCTGTTCACGAGAACGGACAGCACATGTTCAGCACTTCGGGAGTCAGTTGATCGCCTGCCGGAATCGAACTACACGGCTGTCAGCGGCCCT
>NZ_JBHVFE010000741.1:0-2535 GCF_042801945.1 Kitasatospora sp. NPDC057542 | reverse complement strand
AAGCCGGACCGGCCGGCTTCCCGCGCAACGCAGGGGACGGACTCACGCGGCGACCGGGCGCCGACGGCGGTGGTAGGCCCAGGCGAGCGCGAGGGTGGCGGGGCCCCAGAAGATCGCCGTCGAGGTGCAGATCCGCCCCAGGGCCATCCACCAGCCGTTGCTGTAGCCGACCTCCTTGAACACCCCCAGCCAGGCGAGGGGCATGCCGTCAAAGAGGGCCACCAGGACCAGACCCCCGAGCACGGCCGGGACGACCGCCGCGAGCGGCGGCACCCGGCGCCCGCGCAGAACGGGCACCCAGCGCGGGAACACCTCGCCCCAGCCGCTGACCAGCCCCAGGGTCAGGATCGTCAGCGCCTCGGTGACCACGCTCAGGCCGATCACGTACGGGGCGAACCACCAGACGTAGGCCGCGGCGTTCGGGTCGACAGTGCCCATCCGGAAGTCGAACGCGAACGGCAGCCGCCACAGGCAGTGCGGCAGCACGACGAACGGGAGGGCCTTGGCGAGCCGCAGGGCCCACCGGGGAACGGGGCGTTCGGTGTCGCCCACCGGGATGTTCTTCAGCATGCGTCCACGGTCGCGGACACCACCCCCGCCCCACGTCCACCGTGCGGCCCCATCGCCTCCCCCGCACGAGCCAACCGCTCGTCATCCCCGCGGCCGAGACGGACCGTCAGCCCTTGGCCCCCAGGCCGAAGGAGGACGTCAGCAGCCCGAGGGCGTACGGGCTCTCGGTGCCGTCCAGCGCGGTCGGGTCGACCGAGTACACGACCGTGCGGGCGAGGTCGCGGGTGGCGAAGACGCCACTGGTGGAGCCGGGCCGGGAACCGGTCTTGCCCCAGGCCACGATGCCGCCGGCCGCAAGGCGTTCGAGGCCCATGCTCATGCACGCCGTGCCGTCCGGGCAGTGGCTGCTACCCGGGGCGACGGGCACGTCCGGGACGGTGAAGAGCTTCTCCTGCTCGGCCGGCGGGAGGAGGCGGCCCCGGAACAGCGCGGTCATGAAGCGGTCCAGGTCGGGCGCGCTGGAGATCATGCCGCCCTCGGCCCAGGGCCACGGGCTCTGCTCGGTCACGTCCGCCCGGTGCGAGCCGCCGCCGGCGTCCGGGACGGTCAGGTACGGGCGGGTCGCCGGGTGCCGCAGCTGCGGGTCACCGGCGTCCGGGAGGGAGGTGTCGTGCAGGCCGAGCGGGCGGATGATCCGGTCGCGCAGCTCGTCGGCGTAGCGGTGGCCGGTGACCTTCTCGACGACCAGCCCGGCGACGAAGGTGTTCATGCCGTTGTACTGCTGGGCGGTGCCGGGGTCGAAGGCCAAGGGCTGGCCGGCCATCGTGGCGGTGATCTTCTCCGGGGTGGGCGCGTCGAGCCGGTGCTCGGCGAACCAGCCGGTGGTGCCGTCGCCCCAGAACCTGTTGTCGCCGCCGGGCAGCCCGCTGGTGTGGTCGAGCAGCTGCCCCACCGTGACCGACGGGAAGGGGAAGTCCGGGAGGTACTGCCGGACGCTGCCGTCGAGGTCGATCCGGCCCTCGGCGGCGAGTTGGAGGACGACGGTGGCGGTGAAGACCTTCGAGATCGACCCGATCCGGAACCTGCCGTGCGGGTCCACCGCCGTCCCGGCCTCCGCCGAGCTGCCCTCGAACCTCCCCGCGGAACCGGTGACCCGCACGAACCCGGCGGAGACGTCGGCGGCGGGCCGCCGGGCGAGGGCGGAACGGATCGCCGCCGGGTCCAGCGGCGGCAGTGCGGACGGGTTCGCCGACACTGCGGCGGCGGGGGTGGCGGCGGGCGCCGCGGCGAGGGCGGGCGCGCCCACCCCGACCGTCAGCGCGGCCGCCAGGGCGCCGGCGGCGGCCAGGGCGGCCCAACGGGTGCGGTTCGTGTGCGCGTTCACGTGCGGTCGGCTCCAGACTGATCGTCGTCCGGGCCGGAGTTTCCCGGCCCTGACGACGAGTCTTCCGGTGCCGCCCGCCCGGGGCATCAGGGGCGGGCGGCCGTCACTCCCTGATTTCACGTCAGGGTTTGCCCGGAGGCGCGGAGCAGGAGGTCGGCCGGCCGCTGTCCGGTGAACGGCGAAACCGCGCAGGCACCCGCTCCGACGCGCTCCCGCTACGACCCCACACTCAGCCCGAACTCCCTGCACACAGCCGCGAGGGCTTCCGCCGGATCCGATGTGACCGTGCGGCGGGCGCCCTCGACGACGAACGGCGGTTGTCCGTGCCGACCGGTGTCGACCTGGACGTGGTCGGTTCCGGCTTCGACGCTGAGGAAGTACACGTTGTCGTCGTCGGAGGGACGGGTCACCTGCAAACGTTCGACCCGCAGCCCCGGCAGAACTCGACGGACACCTCCGAGAACATCATCCAGCGGGCCGTTGCTACGGTCCGCCGGCCCCCACACCCGTCCTCTGATCCCTGGTTCACCCATGGGTGCATCATCCGACACCAGGCGCACCGTCACATGCCCCAACACCGGATCCGGGGTTGAAGAACAAGCTCAGCCGGGGTCGCGGGCGCAACAGGAGGAGTGGGAAGT
>NZ_JBHVFE010000740.1:0-2537 GCF_042801945.1 Kitasatospora sp. NPDC057542 | reverse complement strand
GCGCCGTCGTCACAGCAGTGGCGGCGGCGCCCTCGGCGTACCCGCCCGCTCGCGGGTTCCGCCCCGATCATCCCGAACAGGGACAAAGCGGTCAGCCGGGGCCCCACGCGATAGCCTGGAGGCCGATTGACGGGGCCGCGCCCACCGTGGGCGGGGCGCCCACCAGCGCCCGGGCGCGCCCCGGGCGGCCGACGAAGCGAGGGGTAGCCCAGCCGTGCGCATTGCCAGGTTTTCCGTCCGGGAAGGGAGCCCTGCCGCCGGCAGCGTCTCCTTCGGCGTGGTGGAGGGCGACCCTTCCCAGCCCGACTCGCTGGTCGTCCACGCCCTGGCCGGCCACCCGTTCGGCCAGCCCCAGCCCACCGGCGAGAGCTTCCGTTTCCAGGACGTCCGGCTGCTCAGCCCGATGCTCCCGAACAAGATCGTGGCGGTCGGCCGCAACTACGCGGCGCACGCGGCGGAGCTGGGCAACGGCGTCCCGGACGTCCCGCTCACCTTCTTCAAGCCGTCCACCTCGGTGATCGGTCCGACCGAGAACATCGCCTACCCGCCGTTCTCCTCGGACGTCCACCACGAGGCCGAACTCGCCGTGGTGATCGGCCGGATGTGCCGCGAGGTGCCGCTGGACCGGGTGCCCGAGGTGATCCTCGGCTACACCTGCGCCAACGACGTCACCGCCCGGGACGTCCAGCAGCGCGAGGGCCAGTGGGCCCGGGCCAAGGGCTTCGACACGGCCTGCCCGCTGGGCCCGTGGATCGAGACCGACCTCGACCCGAGCGACCTCGCGGTCACCTGCACGGTCAACGGCGAGCTCCGCCAGAGCGGCCGCACCTCCCTGATGGTCCGCTCGGTCGCCGAGCTGATCGTCCACATCTCCGAGGCCATGACGCTGCTGCCCGGCGACGTCATCCTCACCGGCACGCCCGCAGGGGTGGGCCCCCTCAACGTCGGCGACGAGGTCGCCGTCTCCATCGAAGGCATCGGCACTCTCACCAACAAGGTGATCAAGCGTGGCTAACACTGACCCGGCCGTCCGGGTTCGCTTCTGTCCGTCCCCGACCGGCAACCCCCACGTGGGGATGGTCCGCACGGCCCTCTTCAACTGGGCCTACGCCCGCCACAACGGCGGCACGCTGGTCTTCCGGATCGAGGACACCGACTCCGCCCGCGACTCCGAGGAGTCGTACAACCAGCTGCTCGACGCCATGCGCTGGCTCGGCCTCGACTGGGACGAGGGCCCCGAGGTCGGCGGCCCGGACGCGCCGTACCGCCAGTCGCAGCGGATGGACATCTACGCGGACGTCGCCCGCCGCCTGTACGAGGCCGGCCACGCCTACCACTGCTACTGCTCCACCGAGGAGCTGGACGCCCGCCGCGAGGCCGCCCGCGCGGCCGGCAAGCCCTCCGGCTACGACGGGCACTGCCGCGACCTGACCGACGAGCAGGTCGCCGTCTACAAGCTGGAGAAGCGCGAGCCGATCCTGCGCTTCCGGATGCCCGACAAGACCATCAGCTTCGACGACCTGGTGCGCGGCACGCTCACCTTCGAGCCGGAGAACGTGCCGGACTACGGCATCGTCCGGGCCAACGGCGCCCCGCTGTACACCCTGGTCAACCCGGTGGACGACGCCCTGATGGGCATCACCCACGTGCTGCGCGGCGAGGACCTGCTGTCCTCCACCCCGCGGCAGGTCGCGCTGTACGCCGCGCTCGCCGAGATCGGCGTCGGCAACGGCACCACCCCGCGCTTCGGCCACCTGCCGTACGTGATGGGCGAGGGCAACAAGAAGCTCTCCAAGCGCGACCCCCAGTCCTCGCTCAACATGTACCGCGAGCGCGGCTTCATCCGCGAGGGCCTGCTCAACTACCTGTCCCTGCTCGGCTGGTCGCTGGCCGAGGACCGCGACCTGTTCGACATGGACGAGATGGTCGCCGCCTTCGACGTCACCAAGGTGAACGCCAACCCGGCCCGCTTCGACCTGAAGAAGTGCGAGGCGATCAACGCCGAGCACGTCCGCCGGCTGGCCCCGGAGGACTTCGTCCGCCGCCTGGTGCCCTTCCTCCAGGGCGCCGAGCTGCTGCCGGCCGAGCCCACCGCCGAGCAGCTGGACCTGCTCGCCAAGGTGGCGCCGCTCACCCAGGAGCGGATGGTCGTGCTGAGCGAGATCGTGAACATGGCCGGCTTCCTGTTCGTGGCGTCGGAGAAGTTCGCCCTCGACCCGGACGACGCCGCCAAGGTGCTCACCGCGGACGCCCGCCCGGTGCTGGAGGCCAGCATCAAGGCGCTGGAGGAGCTCGCGGACTTCACCCCGGAGCCGATCCAGGCGGCGCTGCGCGAGGCGCTGGTGGACGGCCTGGGCATCAAGCCCAAGTTCGCCTTCACGCCGCTGCGGGTGGCCGTCACGGGCCGCCGGGTCTCCCCGCCGCTGTTCGAGTCCATGGAGCTGCTGGGACGCCCGGAGACGCTGCGCCGGCTGCGTGCCGCCCTGGAGGCCCTGCCGGCCGCCTGAGCGGGCCGCTGAGCAGGCCGCGGGCCCGGC
>NZ_JBHVFE010000739.1:0-2547 GCF_042801945.1 Kitasatospora sp. NPDC057542 | reverse complement strand
GGCCCTGGATTTCCAAGGCACCGGGCGGGGGCCGTCGCAGGCCTGCGGATCAGTGCCTGGGCCGGCCCATCAGCTGGCCGATGTTGTCCAGCAACGGGATCTGCAGCCACGGGTTCGGCTGCGCCACCAGGGTCAGCAGCACGATCGAGGTGCCCAGGAAGCTCAGCACGATCACGTCGGTGAAGCGGCTGCGCACCGCCAGCATCCCGACCTCGGGCAGCACCAGCCGCAGCACCGCGCCGAGCAGCACGCCGCCGCCGAGGACCAGCAGCCCGTACTTGAAACCGTCCTTGGAGTCCGCGAACCAGGTGACCGCGAGGCCGGCGCCGACGACCAGCAGGACCAACGTGATCGGCCACTGCCGCACCGGCAGCGCGTGATCGCGTCCGAGGGCCGCGGCCGAGCCCTCGGGCGGCACAGTGCCGGTGGTCTTGACCGGCCTGCGGCGGGTCCGTGCCGGGCTCGGTTCAGTCATGCTCGCCGTCCCTGGGGTGTCAGATGCCGGCGCGGCGCTCGGCCGCCTCGACGATGTTGTTGAGCAGCATCGCGCGGGTCATCGGGCCCACGCCGCCGGGGTTCGGGGAGATCCAGCCGGCCACCTCGGCCACACCCGGGTGCACGTCGCCGACGATCTTGCCCTCGCTGCGGCTGACGCCCACGTCCAGCACCGCCGCGCCCGGCTTGACGTCCTCCGGCTTCACCAGGTGCGGCACGCCGGCGGCGGCCACGATGATGTCGGCCTTGCGCAGGTGGGCGCCGAGGTCCCGGGTGCCGGTGTGGCACAGGGTGACGGTGGCGTTCTCGCTGCGGCGGGTCAGCAGCAGGCCGATCGAGCGGCCGACGGTGATGCCGCGGCCGACCACGACCACCTCGGCGCCGTTGATCTCGACGTCGTGGCGGCGCAGCAGCTCGACGATGCCGAGCGGGGTGCACGGCAGCGGGCCCTCGATGCCCAGGGCGAGCCGGCCGAGCGAGGTCGGGTGCAGGCCGTCGGCGTCCTTGTCCGGGTCCATCAGCTCCAGGACCGGGTTCTGGTCCAGGCCCTTGGGCAGCGGCAGCTGGACGATGTAGCCGGTGCAGGACGGGTCGGCGTTGAGCTCGCGGACGACGTTCTCGACGTCCTCCTGGGTGGCGGTGGCGGGCAGCTCGCGCTGGATCGAGGCGATGCCGACCTCGGCGCAGTCCTTGTGCTTCCCGTTCACGTACCAGCGGCTGCCCGGGTCGTCACCGACCAGGACGGTGCCGAGGCCGGGCGTGACGCCCTTCGCCTTGAGGGCCGCCACGCGGGCGGCGAGTTCGGACTTGATCGCGGCGGCGGTGGCCTTGCCATCGAGAATCTGGGCAGTCATGACCCCATTCTCCCGGATCGCCGGGGGTCCCCGTACCGAGGGCCCGCACGGCGCGGGACGGTCCCGGACGGATGGACGGGGCGGGTGAACGGACGGGTACGGAGGTCCGCCGCACGTTGCGGTTGCGCCACAGTCTTGGCGCGGCGCGCTGAACCGGCTGGACAGGGCGCCGTCGTCCGGATGACGATAAGCGCATTCCCGCCGCGAACCGGCCCGGTGACGGGCCGACGGCCCTCGCGGCGGAGCGTTGTACCCGGGGGAAAGAGCCAGTGAGCCGATCACAGCAGACCGAGCAGTCCGACCGCGAGGGCACCGTCCCGCCCGCGCCGCACCCGTCGGCCGGCTCGCGCCCCTGACGCTCACCACGCTGCCGAGCCGCGGCGCCCGTCACCGCCGCCGGGCTGTCACCCCGCTCCGCTAACGTCCCCTTCGGCCGGTGATCCGACTCACCGACCGGCACCGGGCCGTCAACGTCCCGTCCCCGCGTCCCCGCGTCCCCGTAACTGCCCGGAGGCACCCATGAGCTACCCGCCCGACCCGAACAACCCGTACGGCCAGCCGCCGGCCGCCCCGGGCTACGGCTACCCGCAGCAGGCCCCGCCGCCGGCCGCCGCGTACGGCTACCCGCAGGCCGCCCCGGCCTACGGGTACGCACCGGTGGCCCCGCCGTCCATGCCGGGCCTGGTGATGACCGCGCGGGTGCTGCTGTTCGTCATCGGTGGCGTGCAGATCATCATCACGGGCATCCTGCTGATCGCGGCCGCGGGCACCAAGACGGTCGCCAACCAGCACAGCACCGACAGCGACACCGCGATCTTCGGCAACGCGGCGGCCGGCATCCTGCTGGTCTTCGGGATCGTCTACCTGCTCGCCTCGGTGCTCTCGATCACGCTCGGGGTGAAGTTCGGCAAGGGCGGCCCGGCCACCCGGATCACCACCATCGTGTACGCCTCGGTGTTCCTGCTGCTCGGCCTGCTCGTGACGGTCAGCGCGATCACCGGCGCCGGCCAGACCCAGGGCACGGCCGCGGGCAGCGGGTTCGGCGTGGTGGTCGGCCTGCTGTGGATCGCGATCTGCGTCCTCTGGATCGTCGCCATGGCCACCCGGGACGGCGTCAACTGGTTCAACCGGCCGCGTTACTGACCGGCCCGCACGACAGAGCCGAAGGTCGGGCGGGACGCTACCTTCGGCCACTGCC
>NZ_JBHVFE010000738.1:0-2556 GCF_042801945.1 Kitasatospora sp. NPDC057542 | reverse complement strand
GATCTCCAGATCAGGACAGCAGGCGCACAGGGCCAGCGACCGGCAAAGCCGTCAGCCTCACCCTCCCCAGTGAAGATCACCAACAGCATCCAGAAGTTGAGCCAGAGCCGCGAACCGTGAACAAAGCCAGCCACGCCTCCACCCACCTGCGGCACCTGTTCCCGTACCTGCCCGGCCAGCCGGGCTACCTGCGCAAGGGGGCCGACCGACCACACGGAGGACCGGACGTGCTGGGAAGGACCCGTTCGAGTTCGAGAGGCGGTGGTTCAGCGATCGAAGACATTGGGCAGCCGTCCGTCGGCAGGAGCCCCGTCCCTGGCGGCGGCATGGTCGGCGAGAGTGCACAGCTGGGCGGGGGTGAGTCCGGCCAGGTCACGGAAGTCACGGGTCATGTGCGCCTGGTCGTAGTAGCCGCACAGAGCCGCCAGATCGGCCAGCGACCGGTGGGTGTCGGACGGCAGGGTGAGCGCCCGTTGGAACCGCAGGACCCGGCTGACGGATTGCAGCGGCAGTCCGATCTGCTCTCGGAACAGCACCTGCAACCGCCGGCTGCCGCGGCCTGTGGCAACAGTCAGATCTTTGGCGGATAACTGCCCGTGATGGGCAAGCAGCCGACTCCATGCCTCGGCGACGACCGGCGAGGGGGGCGATGCGTCCGCCATGCGCCGCGTCAGGGCGTTGTCGATGACCGCCCAGCGCCCCTCCCAGTCCGGCACGGCGATGAGCTGCTCGGTGAGCCTCGCTGACCAGCCGGTGCCCAGCACCTCGTCCGGGTGCATGTGGCGGTTGGCTAGGTGGTGCAGCGGCAGCCCCAGGCATGTGTACGCGCCGAGCGGGGTGAACTCCACCTCGACCGACTCCGCAACTCCCTCGTAGCCCCCTTTCACCGATGATGTGTGCAGACCGGCGAGCATCGCATGCCACGTGGTCCGCTCCGCCGGGACGCCCTGCGTGCAGTGGAGCAGGCGCAGGGGATCTCCCCAGCCCAAGATCAACGTCACTGTGGCGGAGGGAAGAGTGAGCCTGACAGGTCCCGGCCCCGCAGTGCGATGACCTCGGTACATCACGACCTGAGCCCGTAACCGCTCGGGTGCGCTGCGTTCCGCGTACCCGCTCCTGTTCCTCGACTCCATGGGCGTTTCAACCTCCATCTGCGGCCCTACGGGCGGGTGCGCGTCAGCCGAATCCGGTGAAGAGAGTGCGCCTTTGTACAAGGCAGGGGAAGAGGCTCCACAGCAATCTGGACACGCCACACGGCATCCCTGGAACGCCACGTAGGAGGAGTCCGAATGCTCAGGAAGATCATCACTACCGCGACAGTGACAACCGTGGCTGCGGGGGCGGTCCTCATGGGGTCCGCGGGTGCGGCCTCCGCCGCCCCGCTCTGGTGCGGGAGCTGGCTGCAGGAGCCCTCCAAGGCGAGCAACATCTCCGCGGTACCCGGAACGTACGCGAACGTCGGAGGACCCACGTACATCCGCGTCAACCAGGGCACCTACGGCGGGAAGTGGTATGCGTGGGCCAAGATGTACAACTACGGCCTCGACTCCGTGGCTCTGATCTGGGTCAACCAGTCGGATGGGGCGATCTACCAGTGCGGTAACCGGGACGGCGTACGGGAGTGGGCCCAGGACTACACCGCTGGCGTTGATGACGCGCACGCCTACAAGGTGCAGGCGAAGTACATGCACTCGAACGTTGCCTACGGTCCGACGGTCGTCTGGCGATGAGCGAAGTCGATGACCCCCTCGCGTGAGCAGATGAGTGTCGTCGGCACGGATGTCCGTGAACCGGCTCCTCGTGCTGACAGCCACGGCCCTGCGATGCCGCACCGGAAGGAGACCATGAAGCGACGGAGGATCTCATCGGTACTACCGGCCGCAGTGGTCTCTCTTCTGCTTCTCGTGTCGGCCGCATGCACCACCGCGCCGAAGGCCGGGACGGCGGCTGACGCGCCCGTGATCACGCAGGGGGCGGGATCCGCAGGCCTTCTCGCGCTTCCCCTGGATGCCTATGAACTGCCGGACGCGGACTACCTCCAGGTGCAGCGGGCGACCATGCACTCGTTGCGTGATTGCATGGCCTCTTTCGGACTGACTCTCAGCGTTCCCGAGGTCTCCACTTCCCGGTACCCTCGGCATGCGACCATGCTCGGCTGGCTCGGTGCCCACGGGGTCGAGCGGTACGGATATCGAGGGCCGGCGAACTTCGCGGACGACATGGCAGCAGCTGCCCGACGTGGCAGTAGACCCATCGTTGTCCCCGAAGACCAGATGGCGGTGTTCGAAGGGAGCGTTCCCCGGTTCCGGGGGGAGAAGGTGCCTGAGGGTGGGTGCGACGGGAGAACCCGTCGCACACTCAACGGCGGAGAGGTCTCGATACAGATCGACGGACTCGACTCCACCGTTCCTCCCGAACGATGGCTTCATGTCCTGGGAGCTCAGGCCGGGGACCGGGCGAGGCCCTCTCTGCCAGCCTTGGGTGAGACATCCCGCTTTGTCGGGTTAGCCTGAGAGGGCCCGAGTAGGAGTTCCACCCCTGATGACCAGCACCAAC
>NZ_JBHVFE010000737.1:0-2565 GCF_042801945.1 Kitasatospora sp. NPDC057542 | reverse complement strand
CACCGGGCAAGCCCGGAGCGCGCCGGCGAAATGCCACCAGCTCGCGGGTGAGGGCATCGGCGCCCAGGCGGTGGCCGGCATCGGGTACGGAGGTGCCGGGTACGGTCTCAGGCCCTCAGGCCCTCAGGCCTGCTCGCGCCAGCCCTCGTAGCCGGCCGCGAGGGTGTCGAGGGCGTGCAGCAGCGCCGGGGTCCAGCCGCTCTCCGGGGCCTCGGCCACGACCAGCCACTGGGCGTCCTCGGCGTCGTCCTCGCCCGCGAGCGCGTCGCGGACGACTTCGAGCTCACCGAGGTCGGGCTGGGTGGCGCCGAGCTCCTCGGCGGCCTCCTCGGCGGCGTCGCGGTCGGGCAGGACGAGCAGCTGCCGGGCGAACGGGTCGTCGACGGCCGGGAGGTCGGTGGTGTGGTTCTCGGTCACCGGGCCATTGTCCAGGTCGGGCCGCCCGCTCCGTCGGGCGGGAGTGTCCGCGGCCCGTGGGATGCTGGTACGCGATGGCCAGGAAGAGTGCACCCGACGACCTGCTCGCCCCGCTGACCCTCGCGGTCGGCCAGGAGGAGCTGCTGCTGGACCGCGCGGTCGCCCAGGTGGTGGCGGCGGCGAAGGCCGCGGACCCGGACACCGACGTGCGGGACCTGCCGCCCGGCGGCCTGCAGCCCGGCAGCCTGGCCGAGCTGACCACGCCGTCGCTGTTCGCCGAGCGCAAGGTGATCGTGGTCCGGGCCGCGCAGGACCTCTCCGCCGACTCGGTGAAGGAGGTCAAGGCGTACATCGAGGCGCCGGCCGAGGAAGTGATCATGGTGCTGGTGCACGCCGGCGGCGCCAAGGGCAAGGGCCTGCTGGATGCCGGGCGCAAGGCCGGCGGGCGCGAGGTGGCCTGCGCCAAGCTGGCCAAGGCGAGCGAACGGCTGGCCTTCGTCAAGGGCGAGTTCCGCACCCTGGGCCGCTCGGCGACCCCGGAGGCCTGCCAGGCGCTGCTGGACGCGCTCGGCAGCGACCTGCGCGAGCTGGCGGCCGCCTGCCACCAGCTGACCTCGGACGTCGAGGGCACGATCGACGAGACGGTGGTGGCCCGCTACTACAGCGGCCGGGCCGAGGCGACCGGCTTCGAGGTGGCCGACCTGGCCGTCACCGGCCGGGCCGCGGAGGCGCTGGAGCGGCTGCGCTGGGCGCTGGCCGTCGGCCAGCCGCCGACCGGCATCACGTACGCGCTGGCCTCCGGCGTGCGCAGCATCGGCCGGCTGGCGAGCGCGGGGCGGAACATGCGCCCGGCCGACCTGGCCCGCGAGCTGGGCATGCCGCCGTGGAAGGTCGACCGGGTCCGCCAGCAGATGCGCGGCTGGACGGGCGACGGGGTGGCCACCGCGCTGACCGCGATCGCCCAGGCCGACGCCGCCGTCAAGGGCGGCTCGGACGACCCGGCCTTCGCCCTGGAGCGCGCGGTGGTCGCCGTCGCCCGGGCCGCCCGGGCCGGCTCCCGGCCCGCCTACTGACGGCCGCCTACTGACGGCGGCGCGGGCGGCCCGGCACGGTACGGGCGGCCCGTACCGGCACGGCGGGCAGCGGAGCCGGACCTACTTCTTCATGGCCCGGACGGCGTCCTGCCCGTCCGACTGGAGGGCGCTGCGCAGTTCCTCCTTGGACGGCGGCTTGCCCTTGCCCTCGGTGTAGCTGGCTGAGTAGTTGATGTAGTAGGTCATCCCGCCGTCGCGGATGTCCAGTTCGGCGTAGACGCTGTGGTACTTGTCCGAGCCGTCGTCCTTGTACAGGAAGTACGCCTCCTCGCCGAGCCCCGCGATGTCGGTGACCTGGTAGCCGCGGGCCCGGTAGAGCTCCTTGTTGGCCTGCAGCTCGGGCGCGGGGTTGACCGCCTTGTGCAGGTCGGCGCGCAGGTAGAGGTTGGCGTACTCGCTGTCGTTGTTGCCGCCGGTGCGCTTGAGTGACATCGAGCAGTTCATGCTGTCCAGCGCGGGATGCCGGTCGGTGTGGTGGGTCGGCGCGGAGGTGTCCGAGACGGAGTACGTCTGGAGGATCCTGGTGGGCTTCCCGGTGGTGCAGAAGTCGTCGGAGAGGTGGTAGCCGCGCAGGCCGCGGGGCGAGGACTCGCTGCTGAC
Organism: Kitasatospora sp. NPDC057542; assembly: GCF_042801945.1. NCBI lineage: Bacteria > Bacillati > Actinomycetota > Actinomycetes > Kitasatosporales > Streptomycetaceae > Kitasatospora > Kitasatospora sp. NPDC057542. Next base: position 454 of record NZ_JBHVFE010000737.1, on the reverse strand, counting down.
CATGCCGGGGACGGCCATCACGGCGGCGGTCCAGCCGACCGACACGATCACCGCGCCGACGAACGCCCAGACGGCGTTGCGTCGCAGGTTCCCGCTCCTCCCGGGCCGCGGCGCCGCTCCGGCCCCTGGCGCGGCGGCCATGCCGGGTGCCGGGGCCATGCCGGGTGCGGTGGGCATGCCGGGTGCGGTCGGCAGCCCGGGAGGCGGTCCGAAGCCGGCGGCGCCCGCGGGGCCCGGAGCGCCCGGTACGGGCTGCGCGCCCCGGCCCGGCTGCTGCGGGTAGCCGTACCCCGGTCCGTTCGGTGCCGGTGGCGGCGGTGGCGTGGTCATGGAAGTTCCCCCCTGGGCCTGGCGTCGGGTGCTCCCCGCACCTCGATCGGACCTGACCGACCATAGCGGCCGGGCCGCGGAACGCGACAGGCGCCGCAGTGGCCTCCGGGAAGGAGGCCGACTG
>NZ_JBHVFE010000736.1:0-2575 GCF_042801945.1 Kitasatospora sp. NPDC057542 | reverse complement strand
TCCACCGGCCCCGGCCGCGGTCCGTCCGTCCCGGCTCAGCGCCGCCCGGAGCGCCGGTCGCCCGAACCGCCCTCGCCGCCGGTCAGGCCCGCGCGGCGCAGCGCGTCGGCCATGGCGCTGTTGGCCGGTGCGCCGCCGCCGAAGCCGCCCCGGTCGCCACCCCGGTCGCCGCCTCCGCGCCGGTCCTGCCCGCCGCGGCCGCCCTGGCCGCCCTGGCCCCCGCCGCGCCGCTCCTGGCGCGGCGGGCGGGCCTGCCGGTCGCCGCGCTCGCTCCCCACCTCGTCGTCCAGCCGCAGGGTGAGCCCGATCCGCTTGCGCGGCACGTCCACCGAGACCACCCGGACCTTGACGATGTCGCCGGGCTTGACCACCTCGCGCGGGTCCTTGACGAAGTTCCTCGACAGCGCCGAGACGTGCACCAGCCCGTCCTGGTGGACGCCCACGTCCACGAAGGCGCCGAAGGCGGCCACATTGGTGACCACGCCCTCCAGCACCATGCCGGCCTCCAGGTCACCGATCTTGTCGACGCCCTCCTTGAAGGTCGCGGTACGGAAGGCCGGGCGCGGGTCGCGGCCCGGCTTGTCCAGCTCGCCGAGGATGTCGGTGACGGTCGGGACCCCGAAGGTGTCGTCCGCGAACTCCGCCGGGCGCAGCGCCCGCAGCCGCTCGCCGTTGCCGATCAGCTCGCGCAGCTCCCCGCCGGTCGCGGCCAGGATCCGGCGCACCACCGGGTAGGCCTCGGGGTGCACGCTGGAGGCGTCCAGCGGGTCGTCGCCGCCGGGGATGCGCAGGAAGCCGGCGCACTGCTCGAAGGCCTTGGGGCCGAGCCGGGAGACGTCCTTGAGCTGCTTGCGGGTGCGGAACGGGCCGTTGGCGTCGCGGTGCGCCACGATGTTGTCGGCCAGCGTGCCGGTGATCCCGGAGACCCGGGTGAGCAGCGGCGCCGAGGCGGTGTTGACGTCCACGCCGACGGCGTTGACGCAGTCCTCGACCACGGCGTCCAGCGAGCGGGAGAGCTTCACCTCGCTCAGGTCGTGCTGGTACTGGCCGACGCCGATCGACTTGGGGTCGATCTTGACGAGCTCGGCCAGCGGGTCCTGGAGCCGGCGGGCGATCGAGACCGCGCCACGGATCGACACGTCCAGGTCCGGCAGTTCCTGCGAGGCGAACGCGGAGGCCGAGTAGACCGAGGCGCCGGCCTCGCTGACCATCGCCTTGGTGAGCTTCAGCTCGGGGTGGCGCTTGAGCAGGTCCTCGGCGAGCTTGTCGGTCTCCCGGGAAGCGGTGCCGTTGCCGATCGCGACCAGGTCGACGTCGTGCTTCTTGGCCAGCGCGGCCAGGGTGTGCAGGGCCGCGTCCCACTTGTTGGCGGGCTGGTGCGGGTAGATCGTGTCGTACGCGACGACCTTGCCGGTGGCGTCCACCACAGCGACCTTCACCCCGGTGCGGAAGCCCGGGTCCAGACCCATGGTGGCGCGGGTGCCGGCCGGGGCGGCGAGCAGCAGGTCGCGCAGGTTGGCGGCGAAGACCCGCACCGCCTCGTCCTCGGCCTCGGCGCGCAGCCGGGCGCGCAGGTCGATGCCGAGGCGGACCAGGATGCGGGTGCGCCAGGCCCAGCGGACGGTGTCGCCGAGCCACTTGTCGGCCGGGCGGCCGCGGTCGGCGATGCCGAAGCGGGCGGCGATCCGCTGCTCGTAGTCGTTCTCGCCGGGCAGGTCGCCCTCGGACCCGCCGTCGTACGGGGAGAGGTCGAGGTCGAGCACCTCCTCCTTCTCGCCGCGCAGCATCGCCAGGATGCGGTGCGAGGGGAGCTTGGTGTACGGCTCGGCGAAGTCGAAGTAGTCGGCGAACTTGGCGCCGTCGCCCTCCTTGCCGTCGCGGACCCTGGCGACCAGCCGGCCGCGGGTCCACATCCGCTCGCGCAGCGAGCCGACCAGATCGGCGTCCTCGCCGAAGCGCTCGACCAGGATCGCCCGGGCGCCCTCCAGCGCGGCGGGGCCGTCCGCGACCGACTCGTTCAGGAACTGCGCGGCCAGCGCGGCCGGGTCCTGGCCCGGGTCGGCGAGCAGGGAGTCGGCCAGCGGCTCCAGGCCGGCCTCGCGGGCGATCTGCGCCTTGGTGCGCCGCTTCGGCTTGAACGGCAGGTAGATGTCCTCCAGGCGGGCCTTGGAGTCGGCGGCGAGCACCTGGGCGCGCAGCGCGTCGTCCAGCTTGCCCTGGGCCTCGATCGACTCCAGGACGGCCGCCCGGCGCTCCTCCAGCTCGCGCAGGTAGCGCAGCCGCTCCTCCAGGGTGCGCAGCTGGGCGTCGTCGAGGGAGCCGGTGACCTCCTTGCGGTAGCGGGCCACGAAGGGGACGGTCGCGCCGCCGTCGAGCAGGTCGACGGCCGCCTTCACCTGCCCCTCGCGGACGCCCAGTTCCTCGGCGATCTTCCGCTCGATCGCCTGCTGGGCCCGTCGGGCCCCCTGTTCGACTGGCGTGGTCACGAAGCCGGTCACCTTCTCCATCAGTGCTTGCGCCGTACGCCCTGCATTCTGGCAGGTGCCGACGACGACGCCCGGCCGCACCCGTGGCG
>NZ_JBHVFE010000735.1:0-2576 GCF_042801945.1 Kitasatospora sp. NPDC057542 | reverse complement strand
GTGCCGGCCGCCCGCCGGGGTCACCGGGGCCGATAGGCGTCGATGACGCTCTGGTCGAGGGTGTTGCCGTCGACGCCGGTCAGCTCTGTGCGCAGGAAGACCCCGGTACCCGCCGCAGGCTTCCGGACCGTCACGGCGCCGGCGCCGACCGGCAGCCGGGTCCACGAGACTCCGTCGTCGGTGGACATCGAGACCGCCAGCGAACGGACGCGGCCGTCCGCGGCGGCGCCCTGCACGGTGACCGGAACCCGGGCACTGGGTGCCGACCAGCACGCCGTCGCGGTACAGCGAGGTGTAAGCCGTGTCGAACGACGGCGCCGACGGCACGTGGCCGTCGCCGTCGGCGGCCAGCGGGATGTTCGCCGTGATTCGGTCGCCGTCGCGTTCGACGCCGCGACGATCGGTGAGCGCGGGGCCGAAGACCGCGTTGTCGAAGGTCTGCGTGATCGTGGCCCCGGCCCGTACGGCGATGTCCCTCGCGACGTAGTAGTTCGGTTGCGCGCCCGCGACACCGGGGACCGTTCAGCTGACCTCCGCCGGCAACCGCGTCGCCGGCACCGGCAGCCGCACACCGCCCGTTGGCCGACAGCGGCCTGACGTTCTCCAGACGCTCCTGAGCCCGGCTGCGCATCTACGCTGACGGCATTTACGACTTTCTATTGTGGACGATAGGCGGCGCTCCCCCACTGCCGTCCGGATCCCGACCCTGCGCTGCTCCCCGTCAGCCGGTCTGCCAGCCACACCCAGGGCTTCCAACTGCCCGCGCTGCTCCTCACTGAGCTTCTCCCTGCGTGCCCGGGTGTTGTCGAGCCACATGCCGAGGGACACCGTGTCCTCCTTGTGCGAGCGCGGCACACGGACGTGCCCTTCGCGCTCGACGAAGGCGGCGAGCGCGGCCAGGCTTTGATGGAACCGATCCGCCCGCCGCCCTCGGCTCGGCCGCGGCCGCTGCCCGCGCGGCCACCGGCTCGGGGGGCTTCCTCGATCCCGATCGCGAGCAACAGGTTCGCTGCTCCTCGGCCAGTTCGGGTCGTGTGGTCCGCTGCGCCCGCACCCAGCGGCCGAGCTGCTCGCTCTCGAAGACCGTGTCGGCCGGTAGCTGGGCCCAGTCGACCCGGCCGTCCGACTCGAGTCACCACTGCCGCGTGACACTACAGGCGCGCTGCCAGGTGATGGGCAATGCGGGCGCCCACCGGGGGGGGCGGCTCGCCGTGGTCCTTTGAGGGCGGCTCGGCAGGCCGCTGGGCGTGCCGTCCCGGCGGCACGGGCCGGGTGCGCCAGCATTGCCGGGACAGGTCCGACGGCGGGCCCGCCGCCGTCCGGTCCGCTGTCATCCGCTCGCGGACCGGAGCGCCCGCAGGTCACGTCCCGTGTGGCGGCCGATCCCTGAAGATCCGGAGTTCCCACTGATGGTGACCGTGTTTCGCATCGTCGCGCCCCCCACCGGTATCGAGGTCACGGGCGACGGAAGCAGTCCCACCGACGAGGAGATGGCGCAGGAGAAGGGAGCCCGGCAGGCCTTCCTGGATGCCGTTTCGCCCTATCTCGCTGCTCTGCCGGTGCAGCCGCCCCACCGTTCGGGCAACGTCTCGAAGGTGGAACTGCTCGGCGGGGATGTGTGGTCCCAGCTGAACCAGTACCTGCTGCTGGTCACCGTCGACATCGGCGACCCGCGGATCGACTTCGACTCCTTCATGCCGCCCGGCACCACCGTCACCCGCGTGGCCGGCGACCTCGTCCCGCTGTCCCAGTGGCCGGACGGCGACCAGGTCTGACCGGCACGCCGGCCCCCAGGTCGGCGGAGACGCATGGGCGCCGTCGGCGAGCAGTTCCTTGAGCGCCTGGCCGAGACCGTCCACGCCCTGGACCCGGACAACCGGGACCTGCCGATTGACCGCCCGTGGGGGAGGAACAGGACTTGCACGGCTCTTGCACGCCGCAGCCTGGTACCAGGTCGCCGCCCGCAATCCCTTCGGCTTCACCTACACCCCGCTGTTCCTGGCCGCCGTCGAAGCCTCCGAGGGCTTCACCCTGAAACGCCTCCTGAACCTGCCCCACCGCAACCTGGCCGACGACGTCACCGCCCGGCTCGACCACGGCGCCCCCGGCCCCGTCCGGACATGCGGAACCACAGGCCTGGGCGACCGAGTCTCTTCCGGAGGGCGGGAGTTCGAGTTCGACGTCGTTGAGGGGCCGGGACCGGGGGTGGCCAGGGCGGTCGGCATCCTGCGGTAACAGCCCCGGAAGCCCGCCGACCTCCTCCGCCACCGCCTGGTCGTCAGAAAAGACCGCACCGGCCGGTGGTCTGTCAAACCGCAGAGCAGAGGCCGACGGACGGGTCGCCCCCACCGGTCGCCGGACGGCTGGGGGAGCCGGGGGACGAAGCCGGGGCCGAGTGGCGCACCGAGAACAGCACCCCCGGCCCACAGCATCCGGACGGCCCTCCGGACCGGACCCTCCGGGAAATCCGGGCAACGCGGACGACACCTCTTCCCCGGCGACAGCCACGGAGAAGAAGGCGCGTGACAGCCGTCAGGCCAGGCCGACGACGGTGACGGTGTGGGGCACCCTGGGCG
>NZ_JBHVFE010000734.1:0-2579 GCF_042801945.1 Kitasatospora sp. NPDC057542 | reverse complement strand
GGCACGGAGCGGGGCCGGGCCCGCCGACGAAACAGGCCCGGCCCGCGGTCACGCCCCGTTCTCGGGGGTGACGACCAGGTGCTCGGCGAGGAACCAGACCTGGGTCTCGCCGGTGCGGATGATCTGGGAGACCAGGAGGTCCTGGGTGCCGTCGTCGCCGAGCTCGGCCGTGCGGGTGGCGGCGTCACGGACGTCGGCGAGGATGGTCTCGTGCGCGTCGAGCAGGCGCGAGAGCATCGACCGCACACTCTCGATGCCGTCCGGCGGGCGCGGCACGTCCGTGATCTGCGCGGCGTGCCGGGGGTCACCCACCGCGACGCCGCCGAGGCTCTGCACCCGTTCGGCGAGTGCGTCGACCAGCTCCAACTGCTCCTGGGCGTGCTTGTCGAGGAGCAGGTGCAGCTGGTAGGCGGTCGGCCCACGCATGCCCCAGTGGCACTTCTTGTACAGCGCGTACAGGAACTGGGTGTCCGCGAGGACGCGGTTGAGCCGCTGGCACGAGTACTGCCGGGCGTCGTGGGAGAGCGCGATCGGCAGCTGGGTGACGGTGCCGAACTGCTGGATCTCGGGGCCGTGCTGGTGGAGTCGCGGCTGCTGGCTGGTCATGGTGTTCCTCGGGTTTCTCGGGTTTCTCGGGGGTGGGGTGGTCAGTTGTCCACGGACCGGACGGCTTCGCGGATCAGGTCGGCGACCCGCTCGGGGTGGGAGAGCATCACCAGGTGCGAGGAGTCGACCTCGACCGTGGCGGCCCCGGCGCGCCGGTAGCCGAACCGCTGGACATCGGGGTTGAGGGTCCGGTCGGCGGTGGCCACGATCCCCCAGGACGGCTTGGTCCGCCACGCGGCGGTGGGCGCGGCCTCGCCGAACGCCGCTGCGGCGAGCGGCCGTTGGGTGACGGCGAGGACCCGGGCGAGCTCGGGGTCGACGTCGGCCGCGAAGATCGCCGGAAGACGGTCGACCTCCACCGAGACGTCGGTGCCCTCACCGCTCCCGTCCTCCAGCGGGAAGGGGCTGTACACCAGGGCGGAGGCGAGGTCGGAGGCGGGGAAGCCGCCCTGCAGCTCACCCAGGCTCTCCCCCTCCTCCAGCGCGTAACCCGCCAGGTACACCAGCCCCTTGACGTTCTCCTCGGCGCCCGCCACGGTGATCACCGCGCCGCCGTAGGAGTGGCCGACCAGCACGACCGGCCCGGGAATCCGCCGGACCACCGACGCGATGTAGGCGGAATCGCCGGTCAGACTGCGGTTGGGCACAGCCGGCGCCACCACCTTCAGTCCGTCGGCCAGCAGTTCGGGGATCACCCGGGCGAAGCTGGAGGCGTCGGCGAAGGCGCCGTGCACGAGCACGACGGTGGGCGTGTCGTTCGTCGTCATGACTGAATCCTTACTGGGCCTTACCGAGGCCTTCGGATCACTGACTTCTTCGGCCATCAGGCTAGGAACGCACGGGCCCGGGGCCTGTCCCGACCGCGCACTGTCGACGGTCGGTCCGCGCACCGGATGCGGGGGTCGAGCCGCTGTCACCTGTCCGTCCCCGCGGGTGCTCCCGGCCACAGCACTCTCGGACGACTCGGGGTGCTCTCAGAGGCAATCGGCCGACGGCGGACGGCCCTAGCGTGTGACCCGTCGCAGCCACACGCTGCCGTAAGGAAAGGAAAACCCGTGCCGTACATCACCGTTGGCCAGGAGAACACCACCTCCATCGACCTCCACTACGAGGACCGCGGCACCGGCCAGCCGGTCGTCCTCATCCACGGCTTCCCGCTGAACGGCGACTCCTGGGAGCGCCAGGAGGCCGCGCTGCTGGACGCCGGCTACCGGGTCATCACCTACGACCGCCGCGGCTTCGGCCGATCCTCGCAGCCGACCACCGGCTACGACTACGACACCTTCGCCGCGGACCTGAACACCGTGCTGGAGACCCTCGACGTCCGCGACGCCGTGCTGGTCGGCTTCTCGATGGGCACCGGCGAGGTCGCCCGCTACGTGGGCACCTACGGCTCCGAGCGCGTCGCCAAGGTCGCCTTCCTGGCCTCCCTTGAGCCGTTCCTGCTGAAGACCGACGACAACCCGGACGGCGCCGCGCCGAAGGAGTTCTTCGACGGCATCGTCGCCGCCGTGAAGGCCGACCGGTTCGCCTTCTACACCGGCTTCTTCAACGACTTCTACAACCTCGACGAGAACCTCGGCACCCGGATCAGCGAGGAGGCCGTCCGCAACAGCTGGAACGTCGCCACCTCCGGCGGTGCCTTCGCTGCCTCGGCCGCGCCGTCCACCTGGTACACGGACTTCCGCGCCGACATCACCCGCATCGACGTCCCGGCCCTCATCCTGCACGGCACCGGCGACCGCACCCTGCCGATCGACAACACCGCGCGCCCCTTCCACAAGGCGCTGCCCGCCGCCGACTACGTCGAGATCGAGGGCGCGCCGCACGGCCTGCTCTGGACCCACGCCGAGGAAGTCAACGCCGCGCTGCTGGCCTTCCTCGCCAAGTGACCCGGTCGGCCGCGTCACCCCCGACCGCGGCCGGCCGTCCCATGTCGGTGCCGCCGTGGGGGGCCTGCCCCGCCGACGCCC
>NZ_JBHVFE010000733.1:0-2621 GCF_042801945.1 Kitasatospora sp. NPDC057542 | reverse complement strand
ACGAGTTGCAGCGCAGGCGTCACCGAACTGCAGCACCGGGCGTCACGGGGCTGCAGTTCGGTGACACCCGAGTGCACACCCGCCGGGCCAAGCGGCCCGGCCACACCCGAACCGCACCCGGATACCAGCCGAACGGCGTCTGCGCAGCCCGTGTGAAGTTGCATTTCGTTGTCGCGGTGAGCTGCAGCAGTTTGTCGTGACGCCTGGGAGGCCGGTGCCTGGTCAGGGGTAGTGGTGGCCGGTGCGGCGTCATCGTGGTGCGGTTTCCAGCGTCATGTAGATGACGTTTCCGTCGGTCGGTATCGTGCGGTTTCCCATGCGCCGGAGGTTGCGACCGAATCGACCGACAGCGAAGGCAGTGCCCGGCCCGTGTTCCGCCGGGCGCTGTCCGCGCTCTTTGAAACGTGACCCCCTATCACCACTGTCGGCGGTGAAGACCTAATCGTCGGCAGGCTCGTCGATCGGCCAGGCGATCTCCAAGCGGTTGTCCGGGTCGTCCGGTGTCCCGGTCCACCGGCGGAAGATCATCCGGACCGGGCCCGCGAAAGTAAAGCCGTGTTGGGTGATCCAGTCGGCGACGGCGTCGTACGCGCCGAGGATCTGCGGGAACACAGCGGCCGCGCCCTCAACCTCCGTGCAGGCGAGGGTGCTTTCGGGTAGCTCGCGCACGGTTATGCCCTCGGGCAGGTCCGTAGGCTGCGCGCCGTCCTCCCAGAACGGCAGGCACGCCTCGACGAGCGTCTCGTTCTCGTCGTCGCACACTCCGTGGAAGCGGACGAAAGCGGGCCCGGGGAGCGTGAGTGGGCCGCGGCCGGCGACCTCGTACATCTCCTGGTAGGCGCTGCGGAGGAAGGCGGCAAGCCCGGAGTTGTCCAGGGTCGCCCCGCAAACGAGGATCCGTTCGGCGGCGCCCTGGCGCACGGTGACGCGGTGGGTCATCTCTGCTCCTTCGGTCAGTCGGTTCAACAGGCTGTGGACCATGGAACGCTGCACCTCCAGCCGCCGCTCGGCCGCCCGCAGATGCGCCTGCAGGGCGGCGACCAGCTCCTCCTCGCCGCCGCCGAGCAGCCGGCGCACCTCTTCGACCGGGATGTCCAGCTGCCGCAGAGCCCTGATCGATTGCGCCGTACGTACCTGGTCACGCTGGTAGTACCGGTAGCCGCTCACCGGATCGACGAACGTCGGCACCAGCACGCCACTGGCGTCGTAGTGCCGAAGCGCAGTGACCGAGAGGCCGCTGGCCTGCGAGAACTGCCCGATCGGCAGCAGGTTTCTCCTGTCCACGGCACTGACTGTGCCGTCTCGCGTTACCCGAGAGTCAAGCCCGTCCCCTGCGAATCTGCGGTTCGTTGTCACCTGGTGGTCAGGGGGTGTCACTGACTCTGGATGGTGGAGGAGCTGGGGAGTGCCGTCGGCGGGGGAGCGGATGGTGTCACTCTGGTGCGGATTTCCGCTGACATCCTGTGATGCGGCATGGTGACAGAGTCATGCAGTTCCCCTGGCCGCCGTGGCTGCCCCGGGGTGCTGGTCGAACTTCGGATGGACCGCGCCCCTGTCCGACGGACCGTGGGGCCAGGCCGGCTGGATCGCCCTCCTCTACCAGCCGCAAGGCGCCAGGTTCCTCGTCGACAACTTCTCCCGCCCCAAGACCCACCCCACCGCGGACCTGACGCTGGACGCCATCCTGCGCGCCCACCAGCCCACCCGACCGGCCCCCGCCCGCTGACCGGCCCTCACCAGGCGTCAGGGCCGCCGTGGTGGTGCCGGGCGATGGCCTCCAGCAGCGCCTGACGTGCGCCCCAGAGCCTTCCCTGCTCGGCGGCCAAGGCGTCGGCCGCCCACACCGGCAGCGGCCTGCCCAGCGCCGCCGCCCCCAGCGACTCCTCCAGCGCGCCGCCGGCCTGCTTCCAGTCCTCCAGCTGCCGGAACAGGACCCGCACCAGGACGTCGACGGCCCCCGGGTCCCGCGCTTCCTGGCGGGCCCCCTGGGCGGCCTCGCCGAGGACGTCCTCGTCCAGGTCCTCGAACACCTCCTCCCACCGGGCCACCAGCCGTCGATGGTCCGCCAGCACGCGCCCGGGGCGTCCGGCGCCCGCGACGCCGGAGCCTCCAAAGCCGACTGGGCCGCCGTCCTCGCCGCTGTCCTGGCCGCTGTCCTCGACATCGAGTTCACCGGCATCGACCGGGGCGTCCTCGGCATCGACTGACGCCACCAGACCGCCAGATCCGGCCCTCACCGAGGCCGCAGCCGGCAGCCCGCGACAACGAGTTGCAGCGCAGGCGTCACCGAACTGCAGTACCGGGCGTCACTGGGCTGCAGTGTCAGAAGCCGCGCCATGCCACCCCGGCGCTGCTGGCCTCCAACCGGCCGGGTCCCGCGGAACGCCCCCTGCTCCCCCCAGGACCCGGCCGCTGCGCCGCTTCCCTCGGGCGTCATCACTGACTGCGCCCTGACGGCCGCTGCGCCGCTGGCTGGGTGCTGCTCGCCGCCGGCCGGGGACGTTTTGGCACTTTCGGGTACCCCCTTCTGACGCGTAAATAGAAGCCCAAGTAGATGGGGTTTTGGCATGACTCAGCACCCGATCACTGGGATGGCGATCGGGTGCTGGGTGGATGGTCAG
>NZ_JBHVFE010000732.1:0-2650 GCF_042801945.1 Kitasatospora sp. NPDC057542 | reverse complement strand
GGACGGCGGTCGGAACATCCGACCGCCGTCCTCCTGTTTCGTGGCCCGGCCGGATGAACACCCCGGCGCCCGGCTCGGTACCATGAAGACTCATCCCCTCCCGGTTGTTCCCGACCGTTCGGGCCTCGGCAGGGGTCGGCCCCGGTGCCCCGAGGAGTTGTCCTTGCCCGACGAGGTTGTGCCCACGGCCGCAGCGGCCACCCCCGAAAACCGTCCCACGCCCTCGGGGGCCACCCCGGCACGCCCGGCGCCGACCTCCTCGCGCTCGCTCGGCCCCTCCGGCCGCGGTTCCACCGGCGGCATGCGGGCCCGGCTGGCCCGTCTGGGGGGCCAGCGCTCCAGCGTGCTCAACCCCGTCCTGGAGCCGCTGTTCCGTTCGATCCGGGCCAACGACCCCAAGGCCGACCCGGCACTGCTGCGCGACATCGAGCGCGCGTACGCGGTGGCCGAGAAGTGGCACCGCGGGCAGAAGCGCAAGAGCGGCGACCCGTACATCACCCACCCGCTGGCCGTCGCGACGATCCTGGCCGAGCTCGGGATGGACGCCCCGACCCTGATGGCCGGGCTGCTGCACGACACCGTCGAGGACACCGACTACGGCCTGGAGACCCTGCGCAAGGAGTTCGGCGACTCGGTGGCGCTGCTGGTGGACGGCGTCACCAAGCTGGACCGGGTCAAGTTCGGCGAGGCCGCGCAGGCCGAGACCGTCCGCAAGATGGTCGTGGCGATGGCCAAGGACCCGCGGGTCCTGGTGATCAAGCTGGCCGACCGCCTGCACAACATGCGCACGATGCGCTACCTCAAGCGGGAGAAGCAGGAGAAGAAGGCCCGCGAGACGCTGGAGATCTACGCCCCGCTGGCGCACCGGCTGGGCATGAACACCATCAAGTGGGAGCTGGAGGACCTCGCCTTCGCGATCCTCTACCCCAAGATGTACGACGAGATCGTCCGGCTGGTCGCCGAGCGCGCCCCCAAGCGGGACGAGTACCTGGCGACCGTCATCGACCAGGTCCAGGCGGACCTGCGCGGGGCCCGGATCACCGCCTCCGTCACCGGCCGGCCGAAGCACTACTACTCGGTCTACCAGAAGATGATCGTCCGGGGCCGGGACTTCGCCGAGATCTACGACCTGGTGGGCATCCGGGTCCTGGTCGACACCGTCCGTGACTGCTACGCGGCACTGGGCACCATCCACGCGCGGTGGAACCCGGTGCCGGGGCGGTTCAAGGACTACATCGCGATGCCCAAGTTCAACATGTACCAGTCGCTGCACACCACGGTGATCGGTCCCGGGGGCAAGCCGGTCGAGCTGCAGATCCGCACCTTCGACATGCACCGGCGGGCCGAGTACGGCATCGCCGCGCACTGGAAGTACAAGCAGCGCGCGGTGGCCGGGGCGTCCAAGGTCCGCACCGACACCCCGACCCAGGTCCGCAAGGACGACAAGGCCGGCGCCGTCAACGAGATGGCCTGGCTGCGGCAGCTGCTGGACTGGCAGAAGGAGACCGCCGACCCGGGCGAGTTCCTGGAGTCGCTCCGCTTCGACCTGGCCAGCAACGAGGTCTTCGTCTTCACCCCCAAGGGCGACGTGATAGCCCTGCCGGCCGGGGCGACCCCGGTCGACTTCGCCTTCGCGGTGCACACCGAGGTCGGCTACCGGACGATAGGCGCCAGGGTCAACGGGCGGCTGGTGCCGCTGGAGTCGACCCTGGAGAACGGCGACACCGTCGAGGTGTTCACCTCCAAGGCGGAGAACGCCGGCCCGTCCCGGGACTGGCTGGGCTTCGTCAAGTCGCCGCGCGCCCGCAACAAGATCCGCGCCTGGTTCTCCAAGGAGCGCCGCGAGGAGGCGATCGAGCACGGCAAGGAGGCGATCGTCCGGGCGATGCGCAAGCAGGGCCTGCCGATCCAGCGGATCCTGACCGGCGACTCGCTGGTCACCCTGGCCCACGAGATGCGCTACCCCGACATCTCCTCGCTCTACGCCGCGATCGGCGAGGGCCACGTCGCCGCGCCGAACATCGTGCAGAAGCTGGTCCAGGCGCTCGGTGGCGAGGAGGGCGCGACCGAGGACCTGGCGGAGACCGCCACCCCGACCCACGACAACCGCCGCGCGGTGCGCCGCCGGGCCAAGGGCGACCCGGGCGTGATCGTCAAGGGCGTCGAGGACGTCTGGGTCAAGCTGTCCCGCTGCTGCACCCCGGTGCCGGGCGACCCGATCGTCGGCTTCGTGACCCGCGGAAACGGCGTGTCGGTGCACCGCGCCGACTGCGTCAACGTGGAGGCGCTGAGCCAGCAGCCGGAACGCATGATCGACGTCGAGTGGGCGGCCACCCAGTCCTCGGTCTTCCTGGTGGCCATCCAGGTCGAGGCGCTGGACCGTTCCCGGCTGCTCTCGGACGTCACCCGGGTGCTCTCCGACCAGCACGTCAACATCCTGTCGGCGGCGGTGCAGACCTCCCGGGACCGGGTGGCGATGAGCCGCTTCACCTTCGAGATGGGTGACCCGAAGCACCTGGGCCACGTGCTCAAGGCGGTGCGCGGCGTCGAGGGCGTGTACGACGTCTACCGCGTCACCTCCGCCCGCAAGTAGGCGGCGCCCTCCGCCCGGAAGCAGCAGCGACGAAGGCCCCCGGGAGCGATCCCGGGG
>NZ_JBHVFE010000731.1:0-2664 GCF_042801945.1 Kitasatospora sp. NPDC057542 | reverse complement strand
GGGACGTGGTGCCGGCCTTCGTCTCGGTCGTCGTGGTCTCGGCCGCGGTCTACGTCGCGTCCTGGTGGGGCTGGTTCGCCAGCAGCACCGCCCCCGGCCAGGGCGGCTGGGGCCGGGACTGGGCGGCCGGGCGCTCCACCGACTTCCCGTGGATACCCGAGGGCCTGCGCGCCCTGTGGCACTACCACTCGACGGTCTACGACTTCCACGTCGGCCTGAGCGACCCGCACACCTACCAGTCCAACCCGTGGTCCTGGCTGGTGCTGGGCCGGCCGGTGTCCTTCTACTACGAGTCCCCCAAGTACGGCCAGGCCGGCTGCACCGCCGCCGACTGCGCCCGCGAGGTGCTGGGCATCGGCACCCCGCTGCTGTGGTGGACGGGCATCGCAGCGCTGGTCTACTGCCTGTGGCGCTGGGCGGCCCGGCGGGACTGGCGGGCGGGCGCGCTGCTCTGCGGCCTGGCCGCCGGCTACCTGCCCTGGTTCGCCTACCAGCAGCGGACGATCTTCCTCTTCTACGCGGTGGTCTTCGTCCCGTTCCTGGTGCTCGCGGTGACGATGCTGATCGGCGCCCTGATCGGCCCGGCCGGCGCCTCCCGGGACCGCCGGATCATCGGCTCCGCGGCGGCCGGCCTGCTGGTCCTGCTGATCGTCTGGAACTTCCTGTTCTTCTTCCCGCTGTTCACCGGGCAGACCATCCCGCTGGAGGACTGGCGCCGACGGATCTGGTTCAACACCTGGATCTGATCCGCCGCCCCGTGCGCACCGGGTTCCCGCGAACCGTCCGTATGCGGTGCACGGCACGTACCAGATCCGTCACAAGTCCCGGGCGATTCGCCGGCGCACCGATCCGCGCTGCCTAGGGTGGGGGGGTACCGCGTTTCCGGCCCCGGCCGGTTGCGCCCGGCCGCGAGACCCCTGGGGGAACTCCACCATGCGCAGTGGCGCGAAGATCGGCATCATCACCGGCGTGTCCATCGCCGTCCTCGCGGGCGGCGGCTACGGCGCGTACAGCCTGATGAGCGACTCGGGCGGGTCCGGCGGCAAGAAGCCCCGTACGGTGGTCGCCGAACCGCCGTCGGCCGAGCAGGCGGCAGCCGGGTTGAAGGACTTCCTGACGGCCTGGGCGGCCGGCGACATCGCCAAGGCGGCCTCGCTGACCGACGACCCGGCCGCGGCCACCGCCGCCCTGACCGCCTTCAGGGACCAGGTCAAGCCGAGCGCGCTGACCCTCACCCCGTTCGGCCCGACCACCCAGCAGGTCTTCGCCGCCGCCACCGGCACCCCCGCCCCGGCCGCCAAGCCCTCCGCCGGGGCCTCCGCGACGCCGGGTGCGACTGACTCGCCGTCCGCCACCGCCACGCCCGGGCCCACCGGCACGCTGATGTCCTACAAGGCGCGCGCCGAGTTCGCCGGCACCAACCGGGCCTGGGACTACCAGGGCTTCCTGGGCGTCGTGAAGATGAGCGACAACACCCCGGCCGTGCACTGGGCCCCGTCGGTGATCCACCCCCACCTGTCCGGCAACGAGACCATCGCCGTCCAGCCGGTCTACTCCCCGCCGTCCACCGTGGTCGACCGCAACGGCAAGCCGGTCCAGGGCGCCTCGCTCACCCCGGCACTGATGAACACCCTCCAGGAGAACGCCAACAAGCTGCTGCCGCCGGACCCGGCCAAGGAGCAGGACGCGGGCAGCGCGGTGGTGATCTCCGACCCGGCCGGCAAGGGCGCCGTGGACAAGCTGTTCACCATCGTCGAGCCGAAGCCGGGCAAGCCGTTCAAGGTGACCATCGACAACACCCTCCAGGCCGCCGCCGAGAAGGCGATGACCGACCTGGGCGGCAAGCCCGGCTCCATCGTCGCGATCGAGCCGAGCACCGGTCAGGTGCTGGCCTTCGCCAACTCGCCGTCCAACGGCCAGAACCGGGCCTTCACCGGGCTGCTCGCACCGGGCTCGACGATGAAGATCGTCACCTCGGCGGCGCTGCTGGAGGCCGGGGTCAACCCGGACACCGTGGTGGCCTGCCCGGAGAAGAGCGGCAACGCGCACCCGATCCCGAACTCCTTTCCGGGCGCCTTCCCGAACAACACGCTCCAGCAGGACTTCATGATGTCCTGCAACACGGCCTTCATCAATCAGGGCCTGGCCAGCCTGAAGCCGACCAGCCTCGCCGGCGAGGCCAAGGACGTCTTCGGCATCGGCCTGGAGTGGAAGACCGGCCTGCCCAACGCCGACGGCCGGGTGCCGGACCCGGGCACCAACAAGGACGAGCAGTCGATGAACTACATCGGCCAGGGCAAGGTCCAGATGAACCCGCTGGCCATCGCCTCGGTCACCGCCACCGTGCAGAGCGGCGAGTTCAAGCAGCCGATCCTGGTCGCCGAGCTGCCGCAGCAGAAGGCCGCCCGACCGCTCTCCCCGGACGTGGCCGGCAAGCTGAAGGCGATGATGGCGGCCACCGCCTCCGGCGGCACCGCCAAGGAGGTGATGGCCGGCATCACCGACAACGCGGGCGCCAAGACCGGCTCCGCCGAGGTCGCCGGCGTCGACGTCACCAACAGCTGGTTCACCGCCTACCGCGGCAACATCGCGGTGGCCGCCGAGGTGCAGGGCGGCGGCCACGGCGTGGACGCGGCCGGCCCGGCCGTCGCCTCCATCCTGAAG
>NZ_JBHVFE010000730.1:0-2668 GCF_042801945.1 Kitasatospora sp. NPDC057542 | reverse complement strand
CGCCCCCGCCCCGGCGAGGTCGGTCCCCCGCGTGGTGTGCGGGGGCGCTCTCGTGGTCACGGGCGTCGTGCGGGCCCGGCGGTCAGGTGTCGGAAAGGTCGCGAGGCCGAGACGGGCGCCTCGTCGGGCGAACACGGCGGGTCGCAGCACTAGGGTGGCGAGGTGACCGAACCAGCCCACCTCGCCGCCGTCCGGGAGGCGTACGACACCGTCGCCGCAGACTACCTCCGCCTCGTCGTCCCGCCGGAGGGCATGGACCCGGTGTCCCGGGCGATGCTCGCCGCCTTCGCCGAGCTGGTGCGGGAGTCGGGCGGCGGTGAGGTCGCGGACCTCGGTTGCGGGCCCGGGCGGGTGACGGCGTACCTGGACGGGTTGGGGCTGTCGGCCTTCGGCGTCGACGTGTCCGGTGAGATGGTCGCCCTGGCGCGCCGGGCCTACCCCGAACTGCGCTTCCTGCACGGCTCGATGGGCGCGCTCGACCTGCCCGACGGCGCCCTCGGCGGCATCCTCGCCTGGTACTCCGTCCATCACGCCCCGGCGGAGCAACTCCCCCTTATCTTCGCGGAGTTCGCTCGTGTCCTCGCGCCCGGTGGGCACCTGCTGCTCGGCGGCCACGCGGGTGATGTCCGGTTGGACCACGCGAAGGCGTACGGCCACCCGGTGTCGTACGCCTCGTACCTGGTTCCGGCGGCCCGCCTGGCCGAGTTGCTGGAGGCGGCCGGCTTCACCGTCACGGCGCGGGTCGAGCAGCCGCATCCGAAGGACAGGGGCCGCTCGTACGTCTGCCTGCTGGCCGAGACCCGTACACACTGAATCTGTCGGGCGGTGCGGACGTGTGCCGGGTGCGGTCAGACGGCCTCGGTGGCGGCAGCGAAGTCGACGAACGCCAACGGCCCGCCGCCGGGAGGGCGGTGGGCCGTTGAGGGGAGGTCCGGACGGTCAGACCTCGGTGGTGGCGGCGAACTTCACGAACGCTTCCCACGCGGCCGGCTCGAAGGCCAGCTGGGGGCCGCTCTTGTCCTTGGAGTCACGTACGCGGACGACACCGGGGGTCTCGGCGACCTCGACGCACTCGCCGCCCTCGTTACTGCTGTAGCTGCTCTTGAACCATGCCAGCTCGGGGATCATCGTTCTCCCAGGATCTTCTCGATCAAGGCCAGGGACTCCTCGGGATCGTAAGCCTGAGCCCGGAGGATGTTGTAGCGCGCGTTCAAGATCTGGACCTCGTCCGGATCGGTGATCAGCCTACTGCTCGTCTGCACCTCGACGTAGCCCTGCTGAGGACGTCCCTTGGGCGTGATCAGAATGAACGGTCCACCCATCCCGGCGTGCTCGGTTCTGTTCAACGGCAACACCTGGATGACCATGCCGCGCATCCGGCCGACCTCCAGAAGTCGACGGAGCTGAGCGGAATGCACGTCCCAGCCGCCGAGCGGCCTTCGCAGGACGCTCTCGTCGATCACCCAGCTGAACATCCCCCGCGGCCAGCGGATCAGCACCTCCTGACGGGCCATTCGCGCTGCCACCCGCGTCTCGATCACCTCCTCGGCCAGAGGCGGCTGCCTCATCTCGAATATGGCTCGCGCGTGAGCCTCGGTCTGAAGCAGTCCAGGAATGCCGAGCGTGGCGAAGTTGTGGGTTTCGACCGACACGTCCTCCAGGCTCACGTAGCCCCGGAACCAGGCCGGGTGCCGCAATCGGGTCTTGGCCCGAGCCCTCATCACGTCATCCGTCGCGATGGCCAGCAGGCCGCCGGCGTTGAGGGCTTTGTCCACCGCGACGAGAAACTCGGGCTGCGGGGTCCTTAGTCCGCGCTCCACTGCGCTGACCAGCTGCTCGCCGTAGCCGATCCGTTCGCCAAGCTGCTTCTGTGTCAGTCCGGCTTGTTCCCTCAGGAGTTTGATCTGCTTCCCGAT
Source organism: Kitasatospora sp. NPDC057542 (assembly GCF_042801945.1). Taxonomy (NCBI): domain Bacteria; kingdom Bacillati; phylum Actinomycetota; class Actinomycetes; order Kitasatosporales; family Streptomycetaceae; genus Kitasatospora; species Kitasatospora sp. NPDC057542. Next base: position 752 of record NZ_JBHVFE010000730.1, on the reverse strand, counting down.
CGCGCGGAAGAAGTCCGAGACTTCCGTCAGGTCCTCCGGGAGCTCCGTCCGCACCACGTCACCCGACTCGCTGTTTCGCGCCGCACCCATCGCGACCACCCCGTCTGTGATTGATCCACGAAACAAAAGGCTGTCCGCACCCGTACAGGCACTCTCCGTGCTTGCTGGGTGCATGGTCAGCGTACGTCCGCCCCGCCACGCTTAACTCCCATGACGACCGAAATCCCTCTCGACAACCCCCGGTCCCGCACCGCCACCCTCACCGCCTCCCCCAAGGGCGCAGCCATCTGCCGACGCCTGGCGCGTCGTCAACTCGCCGATTGGGAGCTGGACTCCACGCACACCGAGCCATTCCACTGCGCGCTGCTGATCGTCGCGGAGCTGGCCGCGAACGCGATCACACACGGACGCGTTCCGGGGCGCGGGTTCGAGCTTCACCTCTCGCTCACCACCACCGTGCGCCGGGGCACCACCCTCCGCATCGAGATCAGCGACCCCCGGGGTGACAGGCTCCCCGTCCTCCCCACCGTCCACACCCCCAACGCCCAGACCGGGCGCGGCCTCACCCTCGTCGACGCCCTCTGTGACCGCTGGGGCACCATCCCCCGCCACCCCAACGCCAAGACCGTCTGGGCCGAACTCGACCTCGCCCCCGATGCCCCCTGAACCCCGCCATAGCGAGGGCCTTCACGCCGCCCCAACACTCCGATGAGCCTCCAGGAGTGGGAAGTCGGCCGGGCCGACTTCCCACC
>NZ_JBHVFE010000729.1:0-2704 GCF_042801945.1 Kitasatospora sp. NPDC057542 | reverse complement strand
GCCCGGGAACGACGAGCTCCGCAGCGACCTCGTGAAGGTCCGCCGCCGCGGCGCCGGCACCGAACTCGCGCCCAACGCCTGATACTCACGGGAGAACCGCCCACCATGCTCCAGCCGTCCGCCGACAGCCTGCTCGCCCTCGACCGCGCCCACGTGTGGCACCCGTACGGGCCGATGCCCGGAACCGTCACCCCGTACCTGGTCGAGTCCGCCTCGGGGGTTCGGCTGCGGCTGGCCGAGCCGGTCGCGGGCGGGCGGCGCGAGCTGGTCGACGGGATGTCGTCCTGGTGGGCGGCGATCCACGGCTACCGGCACCCGGTGCTGGACGAGGCGGTGCGCGAGCAGCTGGGGCGGATGAGCCACGTGATGTTCGGCGGGCTCACCCACGAGCCCGCCGTCAGGCTGGCGGCCACGCTGGTGGAGATCACCCCGGAGCCGCTGCAGCACGTCTTCCTCGCCGACTCGGGCTCGGTGGCCGTCGAGGTCGCGATGAAGATGTGCCTCCAGTACTGGCAGTCCACCGGGCGGCCGGCCAAGCGCCGGCTGCTCACCTGGCGCGGCGGCTACCACGGGGACACCTTCCACCCGATGTCGGTGTGCGACCCGGACGGCGGGATGCACCACCTGTGGGGCGGGGTGCTGCCCGGCCAGCTGTTCGCCCCGGAGCCGCCCGCCGGGTTCGACTCCCCGATCGATCCCGAATACGCCGCGAGATTCGAGGAGTTGATGGCCCGTCATGCCGACGAGCTGGCCGCCGTCATCGTCGAACCGGTGGTCCAGGGCGCGGGCGGGATGCGCTTCCACTCCCCCGGGTACCTGCGGATGCTGCGCGAACTGTGCGACCGGTACGGGGTGTTGCTGGTCTTCGACGAGATAGCCACCGGATTCGGGCGCAGCGGCGCGCTGTTCGCCGCCGACCACGCGGGCGTCTCGCCGGACGTGATGTGCCTGGGCAAGGCGCTGACCGGCGGCTACCTGACGCTGGCCGCCGCGCTGTGCACGAGCGAGGTCGCGGACGGGATCAGCCGCGGCGAGGTGCCGGTGCTCGCGCACGGGCCGACGTTCATGGGCAACCCGCTGGCCTGCGCGGTCGCCAACGCCTCGCTGGAGCTGCTGCTCGGGCAGGACTGGTCGGCGGAGGTGAACCGGATCGAAGCCGGGCTGGCCGAGGGCCTCGCGGCGGCCGCGGGCGTCCCCGGCGTGCGCGACGTCCGGGTCCAGGGTGCCATCGGCGTCGTGCAGTTGGACCACCCGGTGGACGTCGCGGCGGCGACCGAGGCGGCCGCCCACGCGGGCGTCTGGCTGCGGCCGTTCCGGGACTTGATCTACACCATGCCCCCCTATGTGACGGAGGACGAGGACGTGGCGCGGATCGCCGCCGCCGTGACCGCCGCGGCGGTGGCCGGATGAGCGCGCGCATCCTGTTCGTGACCGGCACCAACACCGACGTCGGCAAGACGGTCGCCACCGCGGCGGTCGCCTCGGCGGCGCTGCGGGCCGGGCTGAAGGTCGCCGTGCTCAAGCCCGGGCAGACGGGGGTCTCCCCGGACGAGCCCGGCGACGCGGCCGAAGTGCGCCGACTGGCAGGCGAACTGACGTTCCGTGAGCTGGTGCGCTACCCCGAGCCGCTGGCGCCCGACACGGCCGCCCGGCGGGCCGGTCTGCCGTACCTCTCCCCCGCCGAGGTCGCCGAGGCCGTCGCCGAACTGGCTTCCACGCACGACCTCGTCCTGGTGGAGGGCGCGGGCGGACTGCTGGTCCGCTACGACGACGAGGGCCGTACGCTCGCCGACCAGGCCCGGGCCGTCCTCGACGCCGGTCTCCCCGCCGAGGTGCTGCTGATCGCCTCCGCCGGGCTCGGCACGCTCAGCATCGTCTCCCTCACGGCGGAGGCCCTGGCGGCCCGCGAACTCCCCCTCACGGGCGTCCTGGTCGGCTCCTGGCCCAGCGATCCCGGCCTCGCCGAACGCTGCAACCTCGCCGACCTGCCCCGCTCCGCCGGCGCCCCGCTGCTCGGCGCGCTGCCGGAACGGGCGGGCGGCGGCGAGGACTTCGCCACCCTCGCGTACGCCTCGCTGGCCCCCGAGCTGGGCGGCACCTGGGACGTGGAGCACTTCGCGAGCCTCCACCGGCCCGGATCGGCCCCACTTCGCTCGAAGGGGTGATCCCGCCTCCCCGCCCTGTCGGAAGCCGGGGCGGCTCAATACCGTTCCTTCCATGACAGACGGGCTGACCATGGACGAGGCCCTGCGGGCCTTGGCCGCCCTGGAGGCGGCATGGAAGGACGACGACGAGGCGCTGTCCGCCCTGGCGGCGGGCAGCGTCGGTGAACGGCCGCTGCCGGCGCTGGTCGCCGTGTACGGCGAGCACGCCATGGACACCCTGATGGCGCTCGCCTTCGGGTTGCGCGCCACCATGAGCGACGAGGAGATCGCCGAGATCTCCGATGCCGTCAGTTCCAACATCGGCGCCCGGATGAGCGCCCTGCTCAACCAGACCCTCAAGGCCTGGGGCACCCTCTCGGCCCCGGACGACCTCTCGGTCACCAAGATCATCGCCCACACCGTGATCGACGCGATGCGAGCCGTCACCGAGGAGCCCAGCAAGACCGAGGTGCTGCCCCTCCTCGCCACCTTCCGCAGCTACGCCCTCAACGACAGCTGAGGAATCGGGAAACAGTGTGGGCTTCGAGTCGCCTCGAAGC
>NZ_JBHVFE010000728.1:0-2706 GCF_042801945.1 Kitasatospora sp. NPDC057542 | reverse complement strand
GTTCCGCTCCGAGCGGGGTCGGCAGCGGGGCGGACGGGATGGCTGGCTCCCGTGCTGGCTGGTGCGGGTGCGCTCGGTTTCTCAGCAAGCTTTAACGAACATACGGTTGACATGCAGTCAGATGATGGGAAGTCGCGGAGCATAGCGCCGTGACCATGTCACGGTCAAGGTCTATCTTTTCTGTGCACGCTTGTATCAAATGACGTCCACCTGTCTTTCATTTTGGTTTGCCGGGCTTTGGCCAGAAGCTGGCCCCGGTCGGGGAGGACGTCACAACGTTGAAGAACACCAGGAGAACCGCTGCGGCTGCCACGGCCGCAGCGGTCATAGTCACGCTCGGCGCGGGCCTGTTCCCGGGCACCGCCGTCGCCGCCGGCTCGGCCCCGGTCCCGAAGGACCCGGCCGACGCCGTCCAGAACACCGAGCACAACCTTCCGGGCCCGCTGACCGCGAAGGTGGAGGCGGAGCAGAAGGCCGCCACCGAGAAGCTGCTCGACGGCACCGCCCAGGTCGAGCAGCACAACGGCAGCACCAGCGTGAAGCTCGGCAAGGACAAGTACGTCGAGCTCGCCCGCGAGCGCACGGACAAGATCTTCACCATCCTGGTCGACTTCGGTGACCAGGTGGACAACACCACCAAGACGCCGGACGGCAAGGTCAAGTACGGCGGCGAGGCCGGCCCGAAGCACAACGAGATCGAGAAGCCGGACGCGGCCACCAACAACTCGACCGCCTGGCAGGCCGACTACAACCAGCAGCACTACCAGGACCTGTACTTCTCCAAGGACAAGCCCTCGCTGAAGACCTACTACGAGAAGCAGTCCTCGGGCCGCTACTCGGTCGACGGCGTGGTCTCGGACTGGGTCCGGGTGCCGTGGAACGAGGCCCGTTACGGCTCCGACTACTGCGGCTCCAACGTCTGCGCCAGCGCCCAGGACCTGATCCGCGACGCCGTGGACATCTGGTACAAGGACCAGCTGGCCAAGGGTCAGACCGAGGCGCAGATCAAGGCGACCCTGGCCCAGTACGACCAGTGGGACCGCTACGGCTCGCACCACGACGGGAACTTCAACCAGCCCGACGGGTACATCGACCACTTCCAGATCGTGCACGCCGGTGAGGACAAGTCGGCCGGTGGCGGCAAGCAGGGCAGCAAGGCCCTGTGGGCGCACCGCTCGTACGTCTACGGCAACCTGCAGGGCAAGGCCGGCCCCGAGGGCAACAAGCTCGGCGGCGTCCAGGTCGGCAACAGCGGTCTGTGGATCGGCGACTACACGATGCAGCCGGAGAACGGCGGCCTCGGCGTCTTCGCCCACGAGTACGGCCACGACCTCGGTCTGCCGGACCTCTACGACACCGCCGGCAAGGGCATCGACAACTCGGTCGGCTTCTGGTCGCTGATGTCCTCCGGTTCCTGGCTCGGCGAGGGCAAGAACAGCATCGGCGACATGCCGAACGACCTCGACGCCTGGAGCAAGTACAAGCTGGGCTGGCTGAAGGCCGACCGCGCCAAGGCGGGCACCGAGTCGACCCACCACATCGGCCCGGCGGAGTACAACAGCAACCTGCCGCAGGGGCTGATCGTCGACCTGCCGAAGAAGAGCATCACCACCGAGATCAACAAGCCGTTCGGCGGCTCCGGTGAGTGGTGGAGCGGCAGCGCCGACAACCTGAACGTCACGCTCACCCGCGACATCGACCTGACCGGCAAGACCAAGGCCAGCATCAACGCCAAGGCCTGGTACGAGCTGGAGCAGGACTTCGACTACGCGTTCGGCGAGGTCTCCACCGACGGCGGCAAGACCTGGACCGTCATCGACGGCACCTGGAACGGCACCGCGCTGCCCCGCGAGAACGACCGCCCGGCCCTCAGCGGCCAGGTGGCCGCCTGGGGCGACCTGTCCTTCAACCTGGACGCCTACGCGGGCAAGCAGATCAAGTTCCGCTACCACAACACCACCGACGGCGGCCTGCACTTCCGCGGCCTGACGCTGGACAACATCACGGTCGTCGCCGACGGCGCCACCGTGTTCAGCGACGACGTCGAGAACGGTGACAACGGCTGGGTGGCCGACGGGTTCTCCCGCTTCGGCGGCTCGTACACCAAGGACTACGCGCAGTACTACATCGCGGAGAACCGGCAGTACGTGTCCTTCGACCAGACCCTGAAGACCGGCCCGTACAACTTCGGCTTCGCCGACAAGCCGAACTGGGTCGAGCACTACTCGTACCAGCCCGGCCTGCTGATCTGGTACTGGGACGAGTCGCAGACCGACAACAACGTCAGCGCCCACCCGGGCCAGGGCCTGATCCTGCCGGTCGACTCGCACCCGACCCCGCTGAAGTGGAACGACGGCACCCTGATGCGTCCGCGCATGCAGGGCTTCGACTCCACCTTCGGCTCCCGCCGCGTCCCGGCGCTGACCCTGCACAAGGCCGGCGCCGAGACCGTCATCCCGAAGGCCAAGGGCGTCGACGAGTTCAACGACCTGAAGTCGTGGTGGAGCAAGGACAACCAGTACAGCGGTGTCAACGTCCCGAAGACCGGGACTAGCATCGAGGTCGAGAACGAGTCCTCGAACTACCTGGAGACCTGGATCCGGGTCCGCCCGGTCGACAACTGATCGTCACCCCGGTAGCGATCGGCCTGTGACCAGGCAGCTCTGACAACTCCACGTCCGGCCCGTCCCCGCAGCGCGCGGGCTG
>NZ_JBHVFE010000727.1:0-2708 GCF_042801945.1 Kitasatospora sp. NPDC057542 | reverse complement strand
GGGCGGAGCGCTACGGCGCCCCGCCCGGGGCGGGTCCGTTCCGCCGGGAACCGGGCCCCTACGCCCCGACCTGCACCAGCGCCAGGGTGATGTTGTCCGGTCCGCCGGCCTCGATCGCGGCCTTCCACAGTTCGAACGCCGCCTTGCCGTCGGAGCGGTCCGCCTCCTCGGACGACCGCTCCAGCAGCCCGGCCAGCTCCTCCTCGGGCACCGGGTCGGTCAGGCCGTCGCTGCACACCAGGTACCGGTCCCCGGCGGCCAGCGGTGCGGCCCGGACGTGCGGTTCGACGAAGGTGAGCCCGAGCGAGCCGCCCAGGGTCTGGGTGACCACCGAGGTGGTGCGCTGTCCGGGCGACAGCGGCGGGCTGTCGTCCACGCTCACCCGGCGCAGCCCGTCCGCGGTGATCCGGTAGACCCGGCTGTCGCCGACGTTGAACGTCACCACCCGCTCGGGCAGCAGCACCAGTCCGGCGACGGTGGTGCCCATCGCGGCGAACTCCGGCTCCCCGGCGGCGGCCGCGTAGACGGCCCGGTTGCAGGCCTGGAGCTCCTCGCGGACGGCCTCCTCGCTGTCCAGCGCGCCCCCGTCGGCGGCGAGCCGCCGGGCGACCAGGGCGCTGGCCACCTCGCCGCCGGGGTGGCCGCCCAGACCGTCGGAGACCGCGACCACGCACGGCGGGCCGAGCGGGAAGAGCAGGGTCTGCGGGTTGGTGGTCACGGTGGCGCAGAGCGTCCACGGCCCGACCGTGAGGCTGTCCTCGTTGTGCTCGCGCACCAGGCCCTCGTGGCTCAGCGCGCTCACCGCGATGTACGGACCCATCGTCCGCCGCCCTTCCGGAGCCTTCCCTTGCCCGCCCGTGCTCTTCATTGTCCTCGCAGGGAACGGGAGGCGGCCAGGGGGAATATCCGCCCCTGCCCGAGTGCTAGAGTGGTTGAAAGTTGGACTACCTGGGATCTGGTGAGCAGCATGCAGTTCGGAATCTTCTCCGTCGGCGACGTGACGACCGACCCCACCACCGGCCGCACTCCGACCGAGCACGAGCGGATCAAGGCCATGGTGGCCATCGCCCGCAAGGCCGAGGAGGTCGGCCTGGACGTCTTCGCCATGGGCGAGCACCACAACCCGCCGTTCGTCCCGTCCTCGCCGACGACCATGCTCGGCTACATCGCCGCGCAGACCGACCGCATCATCCTGTCCACCTCGACCACGCTGATCACCACCAACGACCCGGTGAAGATCGCCGAGGACTACGCGATGCTCCAGCACCTGGCGGAGGGCCGGGTGGACGTCATGATGGGCCGCGGCAACACCGGCCCGGTCTACCCGTGGTTCGGCAAGGACATCCGCCAGGGCATCCCGCTCGCGATCGAGAACTACGCGCTGCTGCACCAGCTGTGGCGCGAGGAGGTCGTGGACTGGCAGGGCCGCTTCCGCACCCCGCTCCAGGGCTTCACCTCCACGCCGCGCCCGCTGGACGACGTCCCGCCGTTCGTCTGGCACGGCTCGATCCGCAGCCCGGAGATCGCCGAGCAGGCCGCCTACTACGGTGACGGCTTCTTCGCGAACAACATCTTCTGGCCCAAGGAGCACTTCCAGAAGCTGATCGAGCTCTACCGCGAGCGCTTCGCCCACTACGGCCACGGCACGCCCGAGCAGGCGATCGTCGGCCTCGGCGGGCAGGTGTTCATGCGCAAGAACTCCCAGGACGCGGTGCGCGAGTTCCGTCCGTACTTCGACAACGCCCCGGTGTACGGGCACGGGCCCTCGCTGGAGGAGTTCACCGAGCAGACCCCGCTGACCGTGGGCAGCCCGCAGGAGGTCATCGAGAAGACCCTGACCTTCCGCGAGACCTTCGGCGACTACCAGCGCCAGCTGTTCCTGATGGACCACGCCGGCCTGCCGCTGAAGACGGTGCTGGAGCAGCTGGACCTGCTCGGCGAGGAGGTCGTGCCGGTGCTGCGCGAGGAGTTCGCCAAGGGCCGCCCGGCCGGAGTGCCGGACGGGCCGACCCACGCCGCGCTGGTCGCGGCCCGGAACGAGAAGGCCGTGGAGGTGGCCAAGTGACCGCGTTCAAGCTGGTGGTGGTGAGTGCCGGGCTGAGCAAGCCGTCCTCGACGCGCCTGCTGGCGGACCGGCTCGCCGACTCGACCGTGCGCCGACTCGCCCCGGAGGGGCGGGAGGTGGACGTCACCGTGGTCGAACTGCGGGACCTGGCGGTGGAGATAGCCAACAACTTCGTCACCGGCTTCCCCGGTGCCGGGCTGCGCGCGGCGATCGAGGCGGTGACGGAGGCGGACGCCCTGATCGCGGTGACGCCGATCTTCACGGCCTCGTACAGCGGTCTGTTCAAGTCCTTCTTCGACGTGATCGACAACGACGCGCTCACCGGCAAGCCGGTGCTGATCGCCGCCACCGGCGGCACGGCCCGGCACTCGCTCGCCCTGGAGCACGCCGTCCGACCGCTGTTCAGCTACCTGCGTGCGGTGGTGCTGCCGACCGCCGTCTACGCGGCCACCGACGACTGGGGCACGGCGGGGGACGGGCTCACCGACGGCCTGCCGCGCCGGATCGACCGGGCGGCCGGCGAGCTGGCGGCCCTGCTGGCCGGGCGCGGCCCGGCGGCGCCGGCGCTGCCCGAGCAGGTGGTGCCGTTCGCCGAGCAGCTGGCGGCGCTGCGGGTGTGAGCCGGATCGGGTCGGGCGAGGGG
>NZ_JBHVFE010000726.1:0-2716 GCF_042801945.1 Kitasatospora sp. NPDC057542 | reverse complement strand
GGCGGGGCACCCCGGCCCGGGACGCCCATCCGACGGCTGACCGCCGGACTCTCCGTGTCACGGGATTCGTCTACAGTTCAGCCCGTTCGACATGCGGATTCGGAAAAGGGGCAGGACATGGCCGGGGCGGCATGGGAGCGGCTGCGGGCGATCATGGGGGAACCGGCGTACACCCCGGCGCAGGTTCCGTGGGAGCTGGCCCCGGCCGAACTCGGCGTCCAACTCCCCTCGGACTACCGGGCTTTCATCGACCTGTACGGCGCGGTGAACCTCAACGGCGAGTGGGGCGTCTCCTCCCCGGCGCAAGCCATCGACCCCGGCCTGCCGGGCGGCTTCGTGCTCTGGCAGACCAAGACCGACGGCGAGTTCCGCGGACAGGTCCGGTGCGAGGACGAGTTCTGGGACCAGGAGTACACCCCGATCTTCCCTGACCCTGGCGGGCTGCTGCCCTGGGGCAGCAACAGTAACCACGCCTATTGTTGCTGGCTGACCACCGGGCCGAACCCGGAGCAATGGCCGGTGGCGATCTTCGACTGCGGTGGCCTGGACGGCAAACTCGACCTCTACGACGGTGGCTTCGCGCAGTTCGTGGCGACCGTCCTCACCGGCGGCTACGCCCACGAGGACGAACTGCGGGTGATCCCGGACCCGGAGGACTGGGGGCCCGCTCGGCGGCGCCCGCTGTGGACGCCCGCCTACGACTGGGACCGCACGCGGTGGGGCGAGCAGTGGGGCGTCGCATCGTGGTTCGTCGAGTCGTGGAACGATCCCGCCGGAGCGCTGTCGATGCCCTGGGTGCGGCGCTAAAGCTTGTTGCAGAAGGCCGGGGTCGGACAGGGCGATGTGCGGTCTGACCTGCGGTTCCACACGCTTCGGACGACAAACCTCACACCCCACCTCCATCGAGCGCTCCGCGCCTCCACGGCGGGCAGAGTTTCTCGTGCAGCAGACGTACCTCCCGCCGCGGGGCGCCGGCCTGTTGGCGGGGCAGCACGACCGGCGCGGCGGCCGGCGGGAGCTCCGGCTCGGCGGCGGCCGGCACCGCGGGGACGGGCTGCTCCTCGCGGTCGTCGCCGGGGGCCGGGGATTCGCCTCGCAGGGCGGAACTGTCGTCCTGCTCGTCGTTCTGGTCGTCGTCGGCCGGCGATGTCGTCGCCCCAGACGTCGAGCCGCTCGCGCATGCGGCGGTTAACGCGCTCGCGTTCGGTGAGGTCGGACCAGCGGGCCTTGTCCCGGATCTCCTGGGCGCTGACGAAGACGCGGTGGCTGTAGGAGGGCAGCCGCAGGGACAGCTCCTTGAAGGCGGCGACCGGGTCACCGTTCTCCGTCTCCTCCAGGAACCAGGTGAGCTTGCGGCGCAGCGGACTGTTGCCGCACCGGGGTCGCCGGACTACCGGCCAGGGTGCGCCGGTCACCGCGGTCGTGGCCGGCGCTTCGCATGTGCCGTTCCGCGTGCGGGCGGCGGGCCGGTCTGTCAGGACGGGAACTCGCTGCACCAGGGATCGCCCCATGCGACGGCCGGGCGGGGGTCGCGCCGTGGGAGGACGGCCACGGCGTCGTCGATGCGGCCGAGGTCGATGAGGTAGCCGGCCAGGGCCCGGCGGTTGGCCGAGGGGTGCTGTTCGAGGACGGCGACGGTTTCCCCGGTGCGCCCGGCGTCGGCCAGGAGCGTGGCGATGTCGCCGGCCGCGTACGAGGTGTCGCCCTCGGGATGGGCCCGGGCCAGTTCGACCGCCTGGTCTGTCCCAGCGCCGGCGGCGATCAGCGGGAGGCGGATCCGGAACAGGTCCCACTCCCGCCGCGGCGGGCCTTGAGGTCGTCGAGGTGGGCCAGGCCGTCCTGCGGGCGGCCCTGGTCCAGGCACAGGTCGGCCAGGGTGTGGAGGATCCAGTCCTCGCCCGGGCGGGCCTCGGCCTGGGCACGCAGCACGTCGACCGCCTCGTCGCCCCGGCCATGCCGGACCAGGAGCTGCGCAAGCCCGTACGAGGCGTTCGGATCCCCAGACGCCTGCCGGTACACCGCCACTGCGCCCTCGACGTCGCCGCGCTCCTCCAGCAGCTCCGCCAGCCGCTCCGCGGCGTCGGTCAGTTCATCAGTCACCGGGTACGCGCCCGACTCGTCGATCCGGCCGTACCGGGCCGGCTGGTCACGGCCGTCGACCGAGGTGACCTCCCGGATGCGGAGCAGGGCGATCGCATCGTCGATCCGGCCCTGACGTCCGCGAATCGGCGCAGGCAGGCCGGCTGCGTAAAACGGCTCGCCGACGCGGCCGCCTCACGCCGGGGCCTGCAGCAGCACCGGGCGGTCCCGATCTGGCGGACCGGCAGCGCGGCAGCCCCCTCGGACTGGGACCGGACCCTGTAGTCGAGATCAGCAACGTCCACACCGGGCACCGTAACGCCCGCCACCGACAACACCGGCCGCCCGGCCGGGGCCCGGGAACCGGTTGCGGGCAAGCGCGGAGCGCTCGCGGCACGACCGCGTGCCGGGGGCCGTAACCCGGGCAGGAGCAGCCGAATTCAACGGTCATGACGACGAATGCGACAGCCCCGCCCCGTGGCGACGCGGGCGCCGGTCCCGACCCGGCGCACCGGGGCGGTGCACGAGGTGCTCGGCGGTGGCTAGAAGTTCACTGAAAATCAGCGGTTCTGGCCCTGCGTTACTCGGTGTGGGCCAGACTGCTGGTGTGCAGGGACAGTGGGATGGGGAACTGGTC
>NZ_JBHVFE010000725.1:0-2729 GCF_042801945.1 Kitasatospora sp. NPDC057542 | reverse complement strand
GCCCCTGAGGGCGGGTCGCCCGCCTGGCCATGTCTGATCGTTTCTGGTCGTATCCGACGGAACCCCTCTTGGGAATGCGACCTCATCCGACGCTTCTGCCCGTTCTGCCCCTTCCAGCGCGGCCGTTCGGCCCGAGCCCGTTCCGTCCTCCCCGGACGACCCGAGAGGTGTGTGGAGCCCATGCCCCAGCGTCGGCAGATCCGCCGGATATCGCCCGGCGGTGGTGGGGACGCGGCTCCCTGGGGGCGGGTACGGTTGATCGGCGCGACCTTCGGCGTGGTCGCGATCTGTGCGCTGGTCGGCGGTGCGACCGCCTCCGGCGCCGGCCACCCCGGCGGACACCCGCACGGCCCCGTGGTGGACACCTGCGTGTGCAGCGAGACCGACGTGTCGATGTCGGTACGGCCGGGCGGGCAGGTGAGCGTCGGCGTGGACGTGGACGTGGACGTGGACGTTCAGGTCGCGGTCGGCGTCGTGCCGAGCGCCGGCCCGGGGCACCACGGGCACAAGCCCCCGCACGGTCACCACCACCCCTGCCACACGCCCACGGCCACCCCGACGCCCACGCCGAGTCCGACGCCCACCCCCACGCCGACCCCGACTCCCACCCCCACGCCGTCACCGACGCCGGCGTCCCCCAGTCCGACGGTGCCGGACCCCACTCCGTCGCCCGCATCGCCCGTGCCCCCGGCATCGCCCGCGCCGCCGCCCGCCCCGGCAGCTCCGGCCCCTGCCGCGCCCGCACCGGCCGTGCCCGCCCCGGTCCCGGCGGCCCCCGCGCCGACGGCCCAGAGCCCGGCCGCGTCCGCTCCGGCAGCCTCGCCCAGCCCGGTGCGTCCGAGCCCGCCGCGACCGACCCCGTCGGCGCGACCGGTGTTCCACGCCCCGGCGACGAAGCCCGTGCCCATGGCCCGGCACCAGCAGGGCATCTCGATGACCACCACGATGCTGCTGGTCACGGTCCCCGCCGTGATCGCGGCGGCGGCGCTGCGGCCGGGCGGTGGTGGCCGAGGACGCGGCGGCCGTTCGAGCTCCTCCTGACCGTTCCCCGACGGTCCGCCGACCGATTTCCCGGCCGACGGCGGGTCCCGGCCCGCCGCGCGGCCCGGGCAGAACCCGGGAGAGCCGGCCCGGCCCGGGGTTCGCCCCGTCGACCTGTCGTTCCGTCACAAGCCAAGCCAGAGAGGGGAGTTACCGTGTCCGAGTGGGTGGCGTTGATCATTGCCATGGCGTCGGCCTGTGTCGTCGTGGTGGCGGTGGTGCTGCTGAGGCGGCGCCGGCCGATCGTGGAGGGGAGCACCGACGAGACCCCGGACGTCATCGAGTACATCACGATGATGATCGGGGTGGTCTACGCGATCGTCCTCGGTCTCGCCATCGCGGGTGTCTGGGAGGCGCGCGGCGCCGCCCAGGACGACCTGTTCCGCGAGGCGCAGTCGCTGCGTGAGGTGAGCGACCGCGCGGTGATCTACCCGGCGGAGTTCCGTGACCAGGTCCGGGCGGACGTGGACGCCTACGTCACGTACGTGGTGAACACCGAGTGGGCGTACATGAAGGAGAACGGTGCGATCACCGAGAAGGGTGACCAGCTGCTCCGGAAGCTCCACGACGACGTCGCCACCCGGTCGCCCGCCTCCGACCTCGAGTCGCAGGCCTACCAGCCGATCATGGACAGGGTCGGTCAGGCCTCCGAGGCCCGCAATTCACGCGGGCAGAACGCCGGGCCGACGATGCCCGGGGTGGTCTGGTTCGGCCTGATCGGCGGTGCGGTGGTGACCGTCGGCATGCTGTTCGCGCTCCAGATCCGGCGAACACCGCGGGAGTTGATCCTGGCGCTCTGCTTCAGCGCGCTGATCGCCTTCCTGCTGTTCATGATCTGGGACTTCGACAATCCGTTCTCGCGGACCGTCTCGGTGACCACCCAGCCGTTCGAGGACCTCTTCCCCTCGCTCAACCTCGGCGGCTGAGCGGGGCGGGACGGATCCGGGCAGATGATCTTCGGATAATCTTGCCCGGATCGTCGGGGGTGGGCCCTCGGCGGAGCGAGCGAGGAGATCGTCAGCCGTGTCCGACCCGACGCCGGATCTCGGCGCCCACTTCCCGCCGGCCCGCCCGGAGCGCGCCTGGTGGTGGCTGCCCGCCTCGGAGCGGCTCCGGCGGAAGAAGCAGCGCCGGGCCTGGGAGGACTACCGGGAGCGCTACCGCAAGGAGGACCACGCCAGGGCCCGGCGGAAGAAGCACATCCGGAACGAGTCCGCGGACTGCTGTGTCGACGGCTGCTGCGAGTTCGCCGATCCCTGCCTGATCGCCCTGATCCCGGTGATGATGGTATCCGGCGTCCGCTTCGCCCTCACCGGGGCGCGCGGACGCCGCACGGCCGATCCGTCCGCCCCCGCCCCGCGCGGGTTCGCGGCCGGGGTGCTGTACGGCGCGGTGCGCTACTACCGCACCGAGGTCAGCCCCCGCCGCCCGGCCTGCTGCCGGTACACGCCGTCCTGCTCGACCTACGCGGTGCAGGCGCTGCACCGGCACGGCGCGCTGCGCGGGGCCAGGCTGACGACCGGGCGGCTGCTGCGTTGCCGCCCGGGCGCGGGCGGGGCGGACCCGGTGCCGCCGCGCTGAGCCGCGGACGGCCCGCGCGGGGGGTACCGGCGGGGGGGGGGAGTTAGTGGCGGTGGGGGGGGGGGGCACCGTGAGCGCCGGGGTGGGTGAATCGATGTGTGGGTTGT
>NZ_JBHVFE010000724.1:0-2729 GCF_042801945.1 Kitasatospora sp. NPDC057542 | reverse complement strand
ACTTCTTCTCCTTCGGCGCCTCGGCGTCGGTGGACAGCGCGGCAATGAAGGCCTCCTGCGGGACCTCCACGCGGCCGACCATCTTCATCCGCTTCTTGCCTTCCTTCTGCTTCTCCAGCAGCTTCCGCTTACGGGAGATGTCACCGCCGTAGCACTTGGCGAGGACGTCCTTGCGGATCGCGCGGACCGTCTCACGGGCGATCACCCGGGAGCCGATGGCCGCCTGGATCGGCACCTCGAACTGCTGGCGGGGGATGAGCTTCTGGAGCTTGCCGGCCATCATCACGCCGTAGCCGTAGGCCTTGTCCTTGTGGACGATCGCGGAGAAGGCGTCCACCGCGTCGCCGTGCAGCAGGATGTCGACCTTGACCAGGTTGGCGGACTGCTCGCCGATGGGCTCGTAGTCCAGCGAGGCGTAGCCGCGGGTCTTGGACTTCAGCTGGTCGAAGAAGTCGAAGACGATCTCCGCGAGCGGCAGGGTGTAGCGCAGCTCGACCCGGTCCTCGGACAGGTAGTCCATGCCCTGGAGGCTGCCGCGGCGGGACTGGCAGAGCTCCATGATCGCGCCGACGAACTCGTTCGGCGCGAGGATGGTGCCGCGCACGACCGGCTCGAACACCTCGGCGATCTTGCCGGTGGGGAACTCGCTCGGGTTGGTGACGGTGTGCTCGCTGCCGTCCTCCATGACCACCCGGTAGATCACGTTGGGGGCGGTGGAGATCAGGTCGAGGTTGAACTCGCGCTCCAGGCGCTCCCGGATGATCTCCAGGTGCAGCAGGCCGAGGAAGCCGCAGCGGTAGCCGAAGCCGAGCGCGACCGAGGTCTCCGGCTCGTACACGAGCGCGGCGTCGTTGAGCCGCAGCTTGTCGAGGGCGTCGCGCAGCAGCGGGTAGTCCGAGCCGTCCAGCGGGTACAGACCGGAGAACACCATCGGGCGCGGGTCCTTGTAGCCGCCGAGCGGCTCGGTGGCGCCCTTGTGCATCGAGGTGATGGTGTCACCGACCTTGGACTGCCGGACGTCCTTCACACCGGTGATGATGTAGCCCACCTCGCCGACGCCGAGGCCGTCGGCGACCTTCGGCTCGGGCGAGATGACGCCGATCTCCAGCAGCTCGTGCGTGGCGCCGGTGGACATCATCGAGATCCGCTCACGCTTGGTGAGCTGCCCGTCCACGACCCGGACGTAGGTGACTACGCCGCGGTAGGAGTCGTACACCGAGTCGAAGATCATCGCGCGGGCCGGGGCCTCGGCTTCGCCGACCGGGGCCGGGATGGTGTTGACGATGTGGTCCAGCAGGTCCTCGACGCCCAGGCCGGTCTTGGCGCTGACCTTGAGCACGTCGCCCGGGTCGCAGCCGATGATGTGGGCGATCTCGGCCGCGTACTTCTCCGGCTGGGCGGCCGGCAGGTCGATCTTGTTGAGGACCGGGATGATCGTGAGGTCGTTCTCCAGCGCCAGGTACAGGTTGGCGAGGGTCTGCGCCTCGATGCCCTGGGCCGCGTCGACCACCAGGATGGTGCCCTCGCACGCGGCGAGGGAGCGGGACACCTCGTACGTGAAGTCCACGTGGCCGGGGGTGTCGATCATGTTGAGGATGTGCGTCGTCCCGGCGTTCGGCCCGGTCTTCGGCGCCCACGGGAGGCGGACCGCCTGCGACTTGATGGTGATGCCGCGCTCACGCTCGATGTCCATGCGGTCGAGGTACTGGGCACGCATCTGCCGGGGGTCGACGACGCCGGTGATCTGCAGCATCCGGTCTGCGAGCGTCGACTTGCCGTGGTCGATGTGGGCGATGATGCAGAAGTTGCGGATCAGCGCCGGGTCGGTACGGCTGGGCTCTGGCACATTGCTGGGGGTCGCGGGCACCTTGGTCCGATTCTCCGTTGGTCCGGGGCCGGGGGTGTCCTGGTCATCGCTGACCGGTTTCCCGGGGACCGGACAGTCTCGTCCGATCGAAATAGTTCCTCCCATCTTCCCACGAGCGCGGGGCAGGCTGCCGTTCGGGCACCGTCCGGTTCCGTCCGGCTCCGTCCGGCTCCGTCCGCCGCCCCCGCGCGGCCCGGGGGCCGGGTCCGCGGCGGGAGCCCGGTTTGGGGCGGGCAGCGGGCCCCTGGTAGCGTGGGCTGCTGCACCTGGCCTCGGCATGCCCTCTCAGCTGGACCGAAGGCCACCGGGTGCGACCCCGTTCAGACCTTTCAGACAGACTGAGGCTCCTTCGTGGCGAACATCAAGTCCCAGATCAAGCGCAACAAGACCAACGAGAAGGCGCGCCTGCGCAACAAGGCCGTCAAGTCCTCGCTGAAGACCGCTCTGCGCAAGGCCCGTGAGGCCGCTGCCGCCGGCGAGACCGAGAAGGCCACCGAGCTGGCCCGCGCCGCCTCCAAGGCGCTGGACAAGGCCGTGAGCAAGGGCATCATCCACGCCAACCAGGCCGCCAACAAGAAGTCGGCCATCACCAAGCGCGTCAACACGGCCGCCCAGGCCTGACGCCCCCGGGGGCTGTGACCCCCACCGCTTCGGGACGACCCGGCCCTCTACCCGGACCCCCGAGGCACGCAAGACTCGCACCGCACGCGGCCTGCGTTCGCCACGCGGGTGCGGTGCCCGGCGGTTTCGCCGCCTACGCGCGGATCTTCCACCCCGCCGGTGACCACACCTGGGCCGAGGTCGCCGCCGCCACCAGCGCTGGCCAGCCTCGTCCAACCCCCCACCTGCCCGTCGGCCAGAA
>NZ_JBHVFE010000723.1:0-2769 GCF_042801945.1 Kitasatospora sp. NPDC057542 | reverse complement strand
GGACGGGATCGTCCGGCGCCCCTTCGGGGTCGTGCGGGTCCTGGTGGACGTGGAACGTCCGGATGGACGTCGTACGGGCCCGGTCGGGCCCGACGGCTACTTCTTCTTGCCCTTGCCGCCGTACGGCATGCCGGCCAGACCGGCGATGATCGCGAAGGCGACGAGCGGGATCACCACGTACAGGCCGATGGTCTCACCGACACTCAGGCCGGAACCCGGGTCGTCACCGTCGTCCCGGGTGAAGGCCATGGCGGGCGACGACAGCAGCATCATCAGCGTGACCGTTGCGCAGACCGCGCCGGCTCGCAAAGCGTTCCTCTTGTCCACGTTTCCAACTTACCCGCCGCTTACGGGGGCGCGCGCGTCGGGGTCGACCCGACCGGGCGGGGGCGCCTACGGCGGGGCGGGAGCGCCTGCGGCGGGCCGGAGGGGCGGCGGACCGGGGAGGGGCGGGGTGCCGGGCTCCCCCGGGGCGAGGGCCTGGCTTCCACGGGCCCCCGCCGGTCAGCGGGAGGGGTTCCGGGGGCCGGTCGGGGCGAGGAGGTGGGCGAGCAGGCCGGCGGCGGGGGCGGCGGCGAGGCCTTCGAGGGTGACCGGGTCGCCGGCGCCGTCGGCGACCGGGAGGCGCCAGTTCGGGTACTGGTCCCAGGTGCCGGGCAGGTTCTGCGGGCGCGGGTCGCCGACCAGGTCCGGCAGCCACACCCCGACCAGCTCCGCCGGGGTGGCCCGCAGGAAGCGGTACAGCACGGGCATCGACAGCGGCTCGTCCGCGTCGAGCATCCCCAGCCCCGCCAGCTCGGCCCGCCAGTCCGCCAGGTCCGCCGCCGCCTGCGCCTGCTCCTCCCCCAGCGGACGGGCCAGCAGTCCCAGCCGGTGCCGCAGCTCGACGTGCTCACCGGAGAGCCGGGCGGCGG
The DNA here is from genome assembly GCF_042801945.1 of Kitasatospora sp. NPDC057542. Lineage (NCBI taxonomy): Bacteria > Bacillati > Actinomycetota > Actinomycetes > Kitasatosporales > Streptomycetaceae > Kitasatospora > Kitasatospora sp. NPDC057542. The sequence goes on along the minus strand of NZ_JBHVFE010000723.1, from coordinate 1,855 downwards.
TGCTGGGCAGGTCGTGGGTGGTGAGGGTGGCCAGGCAGCCCTGCCGCCACCGGTCCGGACCGAGGATCGCGCCGTCGGCCTGCCAGTCCCGCTCGAACCAGAGCACCGAGGTGCCGAGCACCCCGCGCGCCGCCAGCTCCTCCCGCACGCCAGGCTCCACCGTGCCGAGGTCCTCGCCGATCACCGCCGTCCCGGCCCGGTGCGCCTCCAGCGCCAGCACGCCGAGCATCGCCTCCGCGTCGTAGCGCACGTACACGCCCTCGGTCGGGGCATGCCCCTGCGGGACCCACCAGAGCCGGAACAGGCCCATCACGTGGTCGATGCGCAGGGCCCCGGCGTGCCGGGCGGTGGCCCGCAGCAGCTCCGCGTACGGGGCGTAACCGGCCTCGGCGAGCGCGTCCGGGCGCCAGGGCGGCAGGCCCCAGTCCTGGCCGTGGGCGTTGAAGGCGTCCGGCGGGGCGCCGACCGAGATCCCGCCGGCCAGCACGTCCTGCAGCGCCCAGGCGTCCGCGCCGTCCGGGTGGACGCCGACGGCCAGGTCGTGGATCAGGCCGACCGGCATGCCCGCCTCGCGGGCCGCCTGCTGGGCCCGGGCGAGCTGCTGGTCGACCTGCCAGGCGAGCCAGCGGTGGAACTCGATCCGCTCCCCGAGCTCCTTCTCCGCCTGCTCCACCTGTGGGCCGTCCGGGTGACGCAGGCCCTTCGGCCAGTGATGCCAGTCCGGGCCGTGCACCTCGGCCAGGGCGTTCCACAGCGCGTGCCGGCGCAGCCACTCGCCCTCGCGACGCCGGTACGCCTCGTACTCGGCCTGGCGGCCGGGGCCGCGCGGCACCTCGTGCAGCAGCTCCAGGGCCTCGCGCTTGAGCCGCCAGACGGCGTCCCGGTCGATCAGCGCGTCGTGGACGAGCACCTCGTCGCGCAGCCGGGCCGCGCGGCGGGCCAGCTCCTCGGCCTGGTCGCGCTGCCCGCCCTCCAGGTACGCGTACTCGGGGACGGCCTCGATCCGCAGGTGCACCGGGTCGGCGAAGCGGCGCGAGGACGGGCGGTACGGGGAGGGGTCGGAGGGGGCGCCGGGAAGGGCCTGGTGCAGCGGGTTGATCTGCACGAAGCCCGCCCCGAGGCCGGCCCCCGCCCACCGGGCCAGCTCGCCGAGGTCGCCGAGGTCGCCCATGCCCCAGGAGCGCTCGGACAGCACGGAGTACAGCTGGGCGAGGAACCCCCAGCTGCGGCCGGGGAGTTGCGGCAGCCGCTCGGGGGCGACGATCAGCGCGGCCTTCGCCCTCCTGTCACCGCACTCCGCCGTGAGCAGGTGGCGCCCCAGCGGCAGGTCCCCCGGCACCCAGTGCGAGTGCCCCCGCGGCAGTTCCCAACTCCCCCCGTCCTCCAGCTCCACCCGCAGCCGGGCGTCCGCCGGCACGTCCAGCGCCGTCCGTCTCCCCTGCCGGACCACCACGCACGGCGGCAGCAACCGGCCCCGCTGCACGGCCCGGTGGCGCTCCAGCGCCTCCCGCACCTCCTGCGACGTCCCGGCCGCCACCCCCATCGCCGCCAGCACCGCGACCAGCGTCCGCGCCCCCACCGCCTGCCCACCCGGCCCCGGGTGCCCGGCGTCCACCCCGTACGCCTGCGCCAGCGCCGCCAGTTCGGCGGGCGGCGGCGGAGCATCCTGCGCCGGCACCTGCTCGGCTCCGTCACTGTCGTGGTAAGCGGCCACTCGCGGCTCCTGCGATGTCTCGGCAACGCCCGGTCGGAACAGCCACAGTCCTACCCGCGTGACACCACGATCACCCAGCGCGACACGGGGCCGGGCGGAACGACCGAGGGCCCGCCCCACCCGTCGGCGGCGGGGCGGGCC
>NZ_JBHVFE010000722.1:0-2770 GCF_042801945.1 Kitasatospora sp. NPDC057542 | reverse complement strand
CACCACCCCGATATTTTTGTGTCTGGGGGGTGCGTTTTTTTTAATACGAGACCGGGGCCGGTCCACGTAAATACCACCCGTCGACCGGCCCCGGCTGACACCGACTAGGCGCGCGGCTTCTCGCGCATCTCGTAGGTCTCGATGATGTCGTCGACCTTGATGTCGTTGAACGACCCCAGGGTGACACCGGCCTCGAAGCCCTCGCGGACCTCGGTCGCGTCGTCCTTGAAGCGGCGCAGACCCTCGATGGAGAGGTTCTCCGCCACGACCTTGCCGTCGCGCAGCAGGCGGGCCTTGGCGTTGCGGCGGATGATGCCGTCGCGGACCAGGACACCGGCGATGTTGCCGAACTTGGAGGAGCGGAAGACCTCGCGGATCTCCGCGGCGCCGAGGCGCACCTCCTCGTACTCCGGCTTGAGCATGCCCTTGAGGGCGTTCTCGATCTCCTCGATCGCCTGGTAGATGACCGAGTAGTACCGGACGTCCACGCCTTCCTTCTCGGCCGCGGTACGCGCACGGCCCTCGGCGCGCACGTTGAAGCCGATGATGATGGCGTCCGAGCCCATCGCCAGGTCCACGTCGGACTCGGTGATGGCACCCACACCGCGGTGCAGGACCCGGAGTTCGACCTCCTCGCCCACGTCCAGCTTGACCAGGGCGTCCTCAAGGGCCTCGACCGAACCGGAGACGTCACCCTTGATGATGAGGTTGAGCTGCTCGATGGAGCCGGCGGCGATGGCCTTGTCCAGGTCCTCCAGGGACACCCGGACCCGACGCTGCGCGAAGGCGGCGTTGCGGTCGCGGGCCGAGCGCTTCTCGGCGATCTGGCGGGCGGTGCGGTCCTCGTCGACGACGATGAAGCTGTCGCCGGCGCGGGGCACCGAGGTCAGACCGAGCAGCAGCACCGGACGGGACGGGCCTGCCTCGGTGAGGTTGTTGCCGTTCTCGTCCAGCATCGCGCGGACGCGGCCGTAGGCGTCGCCCACGACGATCGAGTCGCCGACGCGGAGGGTACCGCGCTGCACGAGCACGGTCGCCATGGCGCCGCGGCCCTTGTCCAGGTGCGCCTCGATGGCGATACCCTGCGCGTCCTGCTCGGGGTTGGCCCGCAGGTCCAGCGAGGCGTCCGCGGTCAGGACCACGGCCTCCAGCAGCTGGTCGATGTGCAGGCCCTGGCGGGCGGAGATGTCGACGAACATGGTGTCGCCGCCGTACTCCTCGGCCACCAGACCGAACTCGGTCAGCTGACCGCGGACCTTGGTCGGGTCGGCGCCCTCGACGTCGATCTTGTTGACGGCGACCACGATCGGCACACCGGCGGCCTTGGCGTGGTTCAGCGCCTCGACCGTCTGCGGCATGACACCGTCGTTGGCCGCGACCACCAGGATCGCGATGTCGGTGGACTTGGCACCACGGGCACGCATGGCGGAGAACGCCTCGTGACCCGGGGTGTCCAGGAAGGTGATCGGACGCTGCTCGCCGTTCACCTCGGTGACGACCTGGTAGGCACCGATGTGCTGGGTGATGCCACCGGCCTCACCGGCCACCACGTTGGACTTGCGGATGGCGTCCAGCAGGCGGGTCTTACCGTGGTCGACGTGACCCATGACGGTGACGACCGGCGGGCGCGGGGCCAGCTGGTCCTCGTCGCCCTCGTCGGCGCCGAAGTCGATGTCGAACGACTCCAGCAGCTCGCGGTCCTCGTCGTCCCGGCTGACGATCTCGAGCTGGAAGCCCATCTCGCCGGCCAGCAGTTCGAGGGTCGCGTCGGAGACCGACTGCGTCGCGGTGACCATCTCACCGAGGTTGAACATGACGGAGACGAGCGCGGCCGGGTTGGCGTTGATCTTCTCCGCGAAGTCCATCAGCGAGGCGCCGCTCGACAGGCGAACGGTCTGGCCGTTGCCGCGAGGCAGCATCACACCGCCGACGGACGGGGCCTGCATGGCCTCGTACTCCTGGCGCTTCGCCCGCTTCGACTTGCGACCGCGCGCCGGGCGACCGCCCGGGCCACGACCGAAGGCGCCCTGCGTGCCGCCACGGGCACCCGGGCCGCCGGGACGACCGCCGAAACCACCGGGACGCGGACCGAAGCCGCCGCCGCCACCCGGGGCACCGCCACCGGGACGCGGGCCGCCGAAGCCGCCGCCACCGGCCGGACGCGAGCCCGGACCGGCCGGACGACCCTGGAAACCGGGACGGGCACCGCCGGCACCCGGACCACCCGGACGGCCGCCGGGGCCACCCGGTCCACGGCCACCCGGACCCGGACGCGGGCCGGCCGGACGCTGCGGCATCATGCCCGGGTTCGGGCGCGGCATGCCGGACGGGGTCGGGCCGCCGGGACGCGGCGCGGCCGGACGCGGCATGCCGTCGGGACGCGGGGCACCACCCGGACGGGGGGCACCGGCACCCGGAGCACCCGGACGCGGAGCGCCACCGGGACGCGGGGCGCCACCGGCACCCGGAGCACCCGGACGCGGGGCACCACCGGGACGCGGGGCGCCACCGGCACCCGGAGCGCCGGCGGGACGCGGACGGTCGCCACCCGGACGCGGACGGTCGCCGCCCTGGGCACCACCCGGACGCGGAGCACCGCCCTGACCGCCCTGACGGCGGTCGCCGGGGCGGCTGACCTCGCTCGATGTCCGCTACAGCAGCCCGGGGGCGCGCGCCGTGCCCTGGGCCGAGGCCTGGACGATGCTGGAGCGCGCCGAGCTGTACTGGCTCTCGACCGTACGGCCGGACCACGCCCCGCACGTCACCCCGG
>NZ_JBHVFE010000721.1:0-2787 GCF_042801945.1 Kitasatospora sp. NPDC057542 | reverse complement strand
CTGGTGGACCACGCCGACGGTGCGGTCCGCAAGCCGGCCCTGGAGCTGCTGACCCTGGCCCGCCGCATCGGCGAGCCGTCCGCCGTCGTCCTCGGCGCCGGTGGCGCCGCGGCCGACATCGCCGCGAAGGCCGGCGAGTACGGTGCGGCGAAGGTGTACGTCGCCGACGGCGCCGAGTTCGCCGACCAGTTGGTCGTCCCCAAGGTGGACGCCCTGGCCCAGATCGCCAAGGCCAACGACGTCGCCGCCGTGCTGGTGACGTCCTCCGGTGAGGGCAAGGAGGTCGCCGCGCGCGTCGCACTGCGCCTCGGCTCCGGCATCATCACCGACGCCGTCGACCTGGAGGCCGGCGACGGCGGTCCGGTCGCCACCCAGTCGGTGTTCGCCGCGTCCTTCCAGGTGAAGTCCAAGGTCACCAAGGGCGCGCCGGTCATCACCGTCAAGCCGAACTCCGTCGCCCCCGAGGCCGCCCCGGCCGCGGGCGCCGTCGAGAACGTCGCCGTCGAGTTCACCGGCAACGCCGCCAAGGTCACCTCGCGCACCCCGCGCGTCTCCTCCGGCCGCCCCGAGCTGACCGAGGCCGCGATCGTGGTCTCCGGCGGCCGTGGTGTCGGTGCCGCCGAGGGCTTCGGCGTGGTCGAGGAGCTCGCGGACGCGCTGGGCGCGGCCGTCGGCGCCTCGCGCGCCGCCGTGGACGCCGGCTGGTACCCGCACAGCAGCCAGGTCGGCCAGACCGGCAAGCAGGTCTCCCCGCAGCTCTACATCGCGGCGGGCATCTCCGGTGCGATCCAGCACCGGGCCGGCATGCAGACCTCGAAGACCATCGTGGCCGTCAACAAGGACCCCGAGGCCCCGATCTTCGAGCTGGTCGACTACGGCGTGGTCGGCGACCTCTTCGAGGTGCTGCCGCAGCTCACCGCCGAGGTGAAGGCCCGCAAGGCCTGATCCCGCGGGAAGGTTCGGAGGGCGTGGCGCCGGGTGCTCGGTGCCGCGCCCTCCGCCGTTCCCGGTCGTCCGCCGCCCTGTTCGGCCGTGACCCGTCGTCCCCGGAGCACGGTGGGCTGGGCGGCGGCCCGTAGAGTCGGCGCCGGCGCGTGACGCGGAGGCAGGCGCGCGAGGTGAACGCGCGGCGCACGGGCGCGGCGCGGTGGCGTGGGACGAGGCGAGGACGGTGGCATGGCACTGCTGACGGCACTTGAGGGCGGTTTCGGCGACGCGGCGGACGCGCTGCGGATCGACGGTCGGGCGCTCTCCCGGGAGGACCTGCTGGGCGCGGCGACCGCCGTCGCCGACCGGGTGGCCGGCGCCCCGGCGCTCGCGGTGCTCGCCCGGCCCACCGTCGAGACCGTCACCGCCGTGGTCGGCGGCCTGCTGGCGGGCGTCCCGGTGGTGCCGCTGCCGCCCGACTCGGGCCCCAAGGAGCGCGAGCACATCCTGCGGGACTCGGGCGCGGCGCTGCTCGCGCACGCCGTCGGGGAGGCGTCGCCGCAGGACACCTCGGTGGCGGGGCTGCCGGTCGACCCCGCGCAGCGCTCCGCCACCACCCACGCCGAGCCGGCCGCGGCGTCGATCGGCTTCGTGCTCTACACCTCCGGCACCACCGGTGCGCCCAAGGGCGTGGTGATCCGGCGCGAGGCGATCGCCGCCGACCTGGACGCCCTTGCCGCCGCCTGGCAGTGGACTGCCGAGGACACCCTCGTGCACGGCCTGCCACTGTTCCACGTGCACGGGCTGCTGCTCGGCGTGCTCGGCGCCCTGCGCACCGGCAGCGGGCTGGTGCACACCGGGCGCCCCACCCCGGAGGGCTATGCGGCGGCGGGCGGCAGCCTGTACTTCGGCGTGCCCACCGTCTGGTCCCGGCTGGCGGCGGACCCGGAGTCGGCGGCCCGGCTCGCCCCGGCCCGGCTGCTGGTCTCCGGCAGCGCGCCGCTGCCCGTCCCGGTGTTCGAGAGGCTGGCGGCGCTCACCGGGCACACCCCGATCGAGCGGTACGGGATGACGGAGTCGCTGATCACCGTCAGCACCCGGGCGGACGGCGAGCGGCGCCCCGGCAGCGTCGGATTGCCGGTGGACGGGGTCCGCACCCGGCTGGTCGGGGAGGACGGCGCGCCGGTGCCCAGCGACGGGGAGAGCGTCGGCGAACTCCAGGTCTCCGGCCCGACGCTGTTCAGCGGCTACCTCAACCGGCCGGACGCGGACGCCGAGGCGTGGACGGCGGACGGTTGGTTCCGCACCGGCGACGTCGCGGTGATCGGGGCGGACGGCTTCCACCGGATCGTCGGCCGTGCCTCGGTGGACCTCATCAAGAGCGGCGGCTACCGGATCGGCGCGGGCGAGGTGGAGGCCGCGCTGCGCGACCACCCGGCGGTCGCCGACGCGGCGGTGGTCGGCGTGCCTGACGAGGACCTCGGACAGGCGATCGTCGCGTACGTCGTTCCGGACGGCGCCGTGACGGGAGATCAGTTGACGTCCTTCGTGGCGGAGCGGCTCTCGGTGCACAAGCGGCCGCGCCGGGTCGTCCTGGTGCCCGAACTGCCCAGGAACGCCTTGGGAAAGGTGCTGAAGAAGCAGCTGCTGGCGGAGGCCGGCGGCCGCTGATGAGGGGGCGTCGGATGCTCCCGAGGTGACGGGTTATCACCCTGATGCACCGTCGGTGTCCGCCGCCCGGGACCTTCCTTTGGCGCACTCCACTGCGCGAAGTGAGCGGATGCGTGCTTAACGTGACACGCAGGCAGAACCGAATCCCCGCTCGGCATGCCGTGGCTTCCGGCCGCAGGACCGGAAACC
>NZ_JBHVFE010000720.1:0-2789 GCF_042801945.1 Kitasatospora sp. NPDC057542 | reverse complement strand
ATCGAACAGGCCCAACCACCCGCTTCCAGCAACTGTGCCAACCACCGGGTGGCGGGACTCGAACCCGTCACTCATGAAGATCACCAACAGCATCCTTCCCGTGGAGGGCGGGCTGAGTGTGTGTCAGTGGGCGCGGCAGACTCCCAACGGCGGTCAGTTGGTCTCCCCGCCGGCCGAGGAACGTCTTCGGCTGCACCCGGTGCCCGAGCAGCCGTTCACCGCCGCGTTCGGCGAGAGCCGCCGGGCCGGCAAGGACTCGACGATCTCGGTCAACTCGGTGCGCTACTCGGTCCCGCACGAGCTCGTCGAGGAGAGCGTCCGGGTCCGTTTTCATGGCGACGACCTGATCGTGACCGCCATGGTCGCGGGCGGCGCGGCCGAGGTCGCCCGGCATGCCCGCTCCACTCCGGGCAACCTACCCGACGCCCAGGGCAGCAAGGACAACACCCGGTCGACGGCGCCGAGCCGCCGACGGCCGCATTCGGAAAGAGTCGAGGCCGGGAACGGCTTCGAGCATCTGCCGCATGCGGGTCCGTTCGGCGCAGTCCTCGAAGAAGACGATGGCGTCCGAACCGTGCACCGGATCGAAGGTGACGATGCGCAACTGGCCCGCACCGCACGAGGGTGCCCACTCGCCGCGGGAGGGGGCGTCGCTTGAGCCGGATGGGCATACCGGGTATACATACTCGGTATGCCCATCTGTCAGAACCTGCGCACCCTGCTCGGCCGGGGCCCGCGCATCGGCCACCGGTCGAGAACCGGGTTCGAGGCGCGCACCGGCGCCACCCGGCCGCTCAACGCCGGCCTGAAGGTCACCATGGCGAGTCCCGGAGTCGGCCTGGCGTTCGGCGTGACCGCCTCCCTCCTCAACGCCCTCTCCTCCCCGTACGGGAAGCTCGGCGCGCCACTCACGGGCACCGTCTGGGCCGGCGCCGCGAGAGTGTTCAGCCTGCTCCTGGGCGCCGGTTGGGCGTGGGCCGCACTGGCGGTCGCGACGGGCTGGCTGGCCGGGACGTGGGGCCGCGGTGCCCTTGCCGGCGCGCTGTCGCTCATCGCCGCCACAGGGGCGTACTACGTGACGGACGCACTGCTCCGGGACGAACCACTGGCCTTGTACAGGGATGAGCTGGCCTTGTGGTGGGCGGCAAGCGTGCTGTTCGGCCTCGCGCTTGGCGCGGTGGGCGCGGCGATCAGGCGGCCCGGGACGGCCGGCCTGCTTGCCGCGCTGACCGTGCCGGTGGGGGCCGGCGCGCAGATGGTCCTGCTGCCGCCCCGGCCTCACCTCGGCCCGACACCGGCCACCCTTCTTGCCGAGATCATCGTCTGGACCGCCGCAGTGCTGGGAGCCGGCGGCGCCGTCCGGCGGTTCCGGGCCGCAAGGCGTGCGGCCGAAGCCGGACGACGCTCCCGGCTCACCCCGCAGGCCGGCTCCGGTACCGGCACGACGCACGACAACCAGCGGTCCCCGGAACCGATCAGTCCGGCTCGCACCACGCCCTGATCAGAAGAACCGCCCCTGGACACCGGCCGGGCCGTCGCGCTCCGGAGGGAGCGGTCGCCGCAGTGCCCTTCGCGGGTGGGCGGGAGATGCCCCGGAAGCCGCGTGCGCGGAGGATTCCGTCGATCCCGGCGTTGCGTGGAGATCACGACAGCCCCTGGCAGGCTGGGGGCATGGCTTTCCTCAATGATCAGGAACTGAGCACGGCGATTCGGAATGCCGACTCACCGGCATGGTCTGTTCGCGCCGAGGCCGGTCGGCAGCTCGCCGGCTCGGACAGGATCGAGGACGTTGCGGACCTGCTCCACCGTCTTCTCCTGGACGCCCAGGACACCGCGGTCATCCAGGAGACGGCAGTGGCCCTGCTCGAACGCAAAGACACCATCGGCCTGCGTTGTGTCCTGCTGGCCTACAGCCAGGCGTGCACCAACGACGGGGTGGATGAGATCGGTGCCGCCCTGGACTGCAACCCCGAATGGATGACGACGGAAGGCGCGGACCGGCTGATCAAGCAGTACTGCGAACTGGCAACGGACCAGGACACCGGCGTCCGAGACGAAGCCCAACAGCTCCTGGCGCGGCTGCGGCCGCGCGAGGAATGGGCGAGAGACTCAGAGACGGACTCCTGACTCTCGGTTGCTCAGGGTTGGTCCGCGGCCAGTCGGCTGAGGTGTTCGAGGAACTCCTGCAGACTGGCCGCGGCCACCTCAAAGTCGTCGGACCAGGAGGCCGTGGTCGATCTCCGGATCCGCCCGCTGTCGCCGATCGCGAACAGATGCCCTTCACCACCGCTGGCGAACACCAGCACGGTCGATTCGTCGTCGATTCCCCGCGGGCCGTACCTCAAGCCGGAAAGCCGACCGTCTGCACGACGGCATGGGGCCACCTGGAACCGGAAAAGTGGGGCCGGCATCGCCCGCGTCGTCGGCGTCGGCCGGGCCGCGGCGGTGAACGGGCGCCGCGAGCACGAGCTTCCTCACACGCTCCGCCGCCAGGCGCAGCGACCCGTCCGCGATCCGGGCGAACAGCTCCTTCGCCTGGAGGCGGGAGTCCCACCCGGGCGACGTGGACGTGGTCGACGCCACCTTGCGCCGACAGAGGGGAAACCCGCGGAGCTGAGCCCCGCGGTCAGAACAGGGCGTTCTGCTCCGCCTCCGGCGTCGCCGGGGCGAGGCGTTTGGGCTGCAGCCCGGCGGCCATGTCCAGTTCCAGCAGGGTGGGGCCCCCGCCCGGGGCGCCCCCGGGAGTGGGCCGCCAGGGCCGGGGCGGGGCGGGGGCGGCGACGGCGGGG
>NZ_JBHVFE010000719.1:0-2791 GCF_042801945.1 Kitasatospora sp. NPDC057542 | reverse complement strand
TGCCGAGGGCCCGTCCGGATCGGACGGGCCCTCGGGCTTTCGAGCGGTAGCGGTGGGATTCGAACCCACGGTGGAGTTGCCCCCACACACGCTTTCGAGGCGTGCTCCTTTGGCCGCTCGGACACGCTACCGAGAGGAACTCTACCGGAGGGGTGGCGCAGTCACGAAATCCGTATCGCCGGGGCGGTCGGCGGGCCCTCAGCGGTGGGTGTCGAAGAAGGCGCGCAGCTGCTCGCCGCACTCCTCGGCGAGGACGCCCCAGATCACCTCGGGACGGTGGTTGAGCCGGCGGTCGCGCATCACGTCGAAGAGCGAGCCGGCCGCGCCGGCCTTCTCGTCGAGGGCGCCGTAGACCACCCGGTCGATCCGGGACAGCACGATGGCGCCGGCGCACATGGTGCACGGCTCCAGCGTGACGACCAGCGTGCAGCCGCTCAGCCGCCACTCCCCGACCTTCCGGGCCGCCTGCCGGATCGCGACCACCTCGGCGTGCGCGGTCGGGTCGCCGACCGCCTCACGCTCGTTGTGGCCGCGTCCGATCACCTCGCCGTCCGGGTCCAGGACGAGCGCCCCGACCGGTACGTCCCCGGTGGCCGGCGCCAGCGCGGCCTCGGCCATGGCGAGGCGCATCGGCGCCGCCCAGCGGTCGCGGACCGGGTCGGGGCGGACGGGGGCGGGCAGCGAGGGGACGTGCGGGACGGTCAGCGAGGTGGATGCGGGCTGCATGGCATCCAGTGTCGGGCATCCGGTGGTGGACACCGGTACGGCCGACGGCGCTACCGGACGGCCTCCAGGACCTCGCCGCAGCCCAGGGCCTCGGCGATCTCCTCCAGGGCGTCGCCCGGCACCGCGCCCTCGCCGCTGAGTGCGAGCAGCTCGTCGGAGGCGAGGCCGAACTCGGTGAGGATGTGGGTGTCGCCGAGCGGGCCGACCGGGACGCCGCCGCGGGCGTCGGCCTCCTCCTCGTCCTGCTCCTCCGCCTCCTCGGCCTCGTCCAGCAGGTGGTCCAGGTCGCCGAACTCGCTCTCGCCGGCCTGGTCGACCAACTCGTCGGTGAGGACGGAGCCGTAGGAGCTGCGGGCGGCGGCGGCGCCGTCCGACACGAAGATCCGCGGGTCCTCCTCCCCGTCCACGCGGACGATGGCGAACCAGGCGTCCTCCTGTTCGATGAAGATCAGGACGCTGTCGTCGTCCTGGGCGGAGTCGCGGGCCAGATCGGCCAGATCGGCCAGGGTTTCGACGTCGTCGAGCTCCGTCTCGCTCACACCCCACCCGTCCTCGGTGCGAGCAAGCACTGCAGCGAAGTACGCCACCAGGGACACTCCCAAGATCATCGGTCTCGGCTGTCGGCGCGCACGGGCAACGCGGAAATCTGGCCGCCCCCGCGCCAGAGGCGGTCCGCTTGTTCGGACCGTCCCATCGGAATCGTGACAGAAAGGCCGCCTTCGCGGGGGGTGTTCGGCAGCGCGTCTTTGCAGGTCGTGTCGGAAGGACCGGGTGGCGGACGGCAAAGCCGTGCCGGACGGTCCGAAGCCGGTCGAAATTTGCTCCGAACGCCCGCCGGGGCCGCCCCGGGCCCGTTCCGGGTCTGCCCGGGGGCCGCGCCGGATGCGTGCCTCGATCGCGTCAGGGTGGTGCGGGCCGCTTCCGGGCCGTGTCAGATCCGGAAGGTTCGCATCCGCATCGCCTCGCGCATCCGTCGCTCCTTGGTCCGCCGGGGCTGGACCCGCTCCCGCAGCTCGCGGGCCTCGGTGAGCTCGCGCAGGAAGACGGCCCGCCGCTTGCGGCGCTCCGCCTCGGTCTCCGGGTGGTCGTACGGCGGGCCCGGGCTGTGGCCCGCCCCGTCGACGGGCTCGTCCATCGAGCCGTCCCCGGCGTTCGGGTTGCTCGTCATAAGAGGTGACATTCCCAGAACGGTCCGGTTGATACCACAGGAGACACTTCCGTCCGGACATCCGCGAAGGGTCGCGGCGTGTCACGGGAACGTCACCCGGACCGGCGCCCGGTGGGGCACGGCGAGTCGTACACCCGTCCAGGACCGGGCTAACCTCGGTACATGCGTCTCCACGTCGTCGACCACCCCCTGGTCGCCCACAAGCTCTCCACCCTGCGCGACGAGCGCACCGACTCGCCGACCTTCCGTCGCCTGACCGACGAGCTGGTGACCCTCCTCGCCTACGAGGCCACCCGGGACGTCCGCACCGACGAGGTGGAGATCACCACGCCCGTGGCGGTCACGCTGGGTACCCGGCTCAGCTACCCGCGCCCGCTGGTGGTCCCGATCCTGCGGGCCGGCCTCGGCATGCTGGACGGGATGACCCGACTGCTGCCGACCGCCGAGGTGGGCTTCCTCGGCATGGTCCGCAACGAGGAGACCCTGGAGGCCTCCACCTACGCCACCCGGATGCCGGATGACCTCTCCGGCCGCCAGGTCTACGTGCTCGACCCGATGCTGGCCACCGGCGGCACCCTGGTCGCCGCGATCAAGATGCTGATCGAGCGCGGTGCCACCGACGTCACCGCCGTGGTGCTGCTGGCCGCCCCCGAGGGCGTCGAGGTGATGCAGCGGGAGCTGGCGGACCTGCCGGTCACCGTGGTCACCGCCGCCCTGGACGAGCGGCTCAACGAGAACGGCTACATCGTCCCCGGCCTCGGCGACGCGGGCGACCGGCTGTACGGCACGGCCGGCTGAGCCTCCCCACCCGAACCACCGAACCACCGAAACACCGAGAGCCCCCCGGCACTGCGTCAACCAGCGGCTGTCCGGCGGTAACGCCGAGATCTCCGGCAC
>NZ_JBHVFE010000718.1:0-2816 GCF_042801945.1 Kitasatospora sp. NPDC057542 | reverse complement strand
CCCCCCGGCCGAAGGCCGGGGGGAAGTCATCGAGAGGTGCGTGTTGCGCGAAGCGCCCGCCGAGCGGAGCGAGGTGGGCGCATGAGCGCACTCGACTTCGAGATCATCGACAGCCCTGACAGCTCGCTCAACAAGACCTCCGTCCTGGTCACCGGCCCGCAGGACGCTCTGCTGGTCGACGCCGGGTTCACCCGCTCCGACGGGCGCCGCCTGGTCGAGCGGATCAAGGCGAGCGGCAAGCGGCTGACCACCGTCTTCGTCAGCCACGGCGACCCGGACTTCTACTTCGGCGCCCAGGAGGTCCAGGACGCCTACCCGCAGGCCCGCTTCCTGGCCACCGCCTCGACCGTCGAGCGCATCCAGGAGACCTACGAAAGCAAGCTGCGCGCCTGGGCGCACCTGGGCCCGGAGCTTCCCACCCGGCTGGTGCGGCCGGAGGTGATGCACAGCGACGAGATCGTCTTCGAGGGCCATCGCTTCGAGCTGCGCGGCGCCGACTTCCACCTGCCGGACCGGCACTACCTCTGGCAGCACCACCACCGCGCCGTGCTGGGCGGGGTGCTGCTCTTCGAGGGCCTGCACGTGTGGACCGCCGACACCCCCACCTCCGCCCAACGGGCCGCCTGGATCGACCTGTTGGACGGCATCGAGGCGCTCCAAGCGACCTGGGTGGCGGCCGGCCACCGGACGGCCGGCGCACCCACCGACCACACCGCCGTCGACCACACCCGCGCCTACCTGCGCGCCTTCGAGACCGAGATCGGCCGGGCCCCGGACGCGGCCGCCGCCAAGGCGGCGCTGGAACGGCGGTTCCCGGAGCTGGGACTGCGGATCGCGGTGGACATCGGCACCAAGGTCGCCCTGGGCGAGATGGCCTGGGGGTGAGCTGACCGTGATCGAGATCCCCCGGGACGTCGCCTCCTTCGCCGAGTCGCCCGCCCCCGCCGACGTGGTGCGCCGCCAGTACCTGGCCGCCTCCCGGGGCGACCTGGCCGCGCTGCGCACCACCCTGGCCGAGGACGTCGAGTGGACCGAGATGGCCGGCTTCCCGCTGGCCGGCACCTACCGCACCCCGAAGGGCGTCACCGCCAACGTGATGGAGCGGCTGGCCGCCGAGTGGGACAACTGGACGGCGCACGACGACACCTACGTGGTGGACGGCGAGACCGTGGTGGTGCTGGGCCGCTACACGGCCGTCCACAAGGCCACCGGAAAACCCCTCGCGGTCCGGGTCGCCCACCGCTTCACCGTGCGCGGCGGCCGGATCGTGCGCTTCGAACAGTTCACCGACACCGCGCTGGTCAGGGACGCGATGACCGGGTGAGGCCCCGCGTTCACCCGTACGGGCGAGCGCGGCGCGGCGCGCCAGGTGCGCTCTCGACAGGCCACCCGGACGGCGGCAGGCTGACCCCGACCACGGCCGGAGAACGAGGAGTCGAGCATGGCGGGCACGGACACCGGGAGCACCGGAGCGAGCGGCGGGCGGGAGCGCCCGGTCGTCATCGTCGGGGCGTCCCTGGGCGGCGCGAAGGCGGCCGAGGCGCTGCGCGAGGCCGGGTACCGGGGCGGCATCGTCCTGATCGGCGAGGAGCACGAGCGGCCGTACGAGCGGCCGCCGCTGTCCAAGGGCTACCTGCTGGGCAAGACGCCCCGGGAGAAGATCTACGTCCACCCGCCGCAGTGGTACGCGGAGCACGACGTCACGCTGCGGCTGGGCACGGCGGTGGCCTCGATCGACCCGGCCGGACACACCGTGACGCTCGCCGACAACGGCCGGGTGGAGTACGCCAAGCTGCTGCTGACCACCGGTTCGGTGCCGCGCAGGCTGCCGGTGCCCGGCGCGGACCAGGACGGGGTGCTGTACCTGCGCCGGGTCGAGGACAGCGACCGGATCAAGGCGGCGCTGCGGCCGGGGTCGCGGATCGCGGTGATCGGCGCGGGCTGGATCGGACTGGAGGTGGCGGCCGCGGCCCGGGAGGCGGGCGCCGAGGTGACGGTGCTGGAGGCGCTCGAACTGCCGCTGCTGCGGGTGCTCGGCCGGGAGGTCGCCCAGGTCTTCGCCGACCTGCACCGGGAGCACGGCGTGGACCTGCGCTTCGGCGTCAAAGTGGCCGAACTGACCGGCGAGGGCGGCACGGTGAGCGGCGTGAAGCTCGCCGACGGCACGACGGTGGCGGCCGACGCGGTGGTCGTCGGCATCGGCATCGCCCCCGCCACCGGCCTCGCCGAAGCGGCCGGGCTGGAGGTCGACAACGGGATCAGGACCGACCGGCACCTGCGCACCTCGGACCCTGACGTCTACGCGGCCGGCGACGTCGCCAACGCCTACCACCCGCTGTTCGACAGGCACATCCGGGTCGAGCACTGGGCCAACGCGCTCAACCAGCCGCAGACCGCCGCCCGCGCGCTGCTCGGGCAGCCGGACGCGGTGTACGACCGGATCCCGTACTTCTTCACGGACCAGTACGACCTCGGGATGGAGTACGTCGGCTACGTCGAGCCGGGCGGCTACGACCAGGTGGTGTTCCGCGGCGACCCGGCCACCCGCGAGTTCATCGCGTTCTGGCTCTCCGGCGGGCGGGTGCTCGCGGGGATGAACGTCAACGTCTGGGACGTCACCGACCCGATCCGCGAACTGGTGCGCTCGAAGCGGGTGGTGGACGTCAAGGAGCTGGCCGACCCGGACGTACCGCTCGACGCGCTGTAGTCGGAGACCCGTAGCGGTCGGCCGGCGCGGATGCCGGGGTTCACCAGGCCCCCACGCTCCGAGCAGTGCCGCGAACGGGGCCGGGCGGGCTGCGCGCGGCTCGCTGCGC
>NZ_JBHVFE010000717.1:0-2821 GCF_042801945.1 Kitasatospora sp. NPDC057542 | reverse complement strand
GCCCCGATCGGGGCGGCCCCACGCCGCTCACATCTGGTCGGTGGCGGCGGTCGGCGACCAGCGGGCGCTGCGGGTCCGCTCCGGCTGGCAATTTCCCGTTCGCCCCCGAGCCGGTTCTCATCCGGGGCGATTCAGCGCGGCAGCAGGCGGGCTGCCGTGTCGCGGAGCCAGATGTGTTCGGTGGACACGATGCGGTGCAGGTTGCGGGAGGCGAAGGCGATGCGCTGGGCGCTGCGGCGGCGTTCGCGGTCGTATGCGCGTAGGGCATCCGAGAGACTGGCGCGGCCGTGACGGACGACGGCGCGGGTCAGGGCCTCCGCGTCCAGGATCGCCGTACACGCGCCCTGGCCCAGGTTGGGTGTCATGGCATGCGCCGCGTCGCCGACCAGGGCGATCTTTCCGTCATGGACGAAGGTCGGCAGGGCGGGGAACAGGTGCCGCATCTCGTAGCGGATCCAGGTGGCGGGGTCGGTCCCGGCGAGGATCCGGGGTATGGGGTCGTGCCAGTCCTTGAAGCAGTCGCGCAGTTCGGCGGCAGTGGTTCCCTCGGGCACGGCGGCGTACCAGTTGGTGCGGCCCGGCTCGACCGGGGTCATGCCGAAGAAGCGGCCCTTGCCCCAGGTCTCGCCGTAGACGCCGCCCTCGAAGTCCGCGATACCGATCCAGGCGACGGCCCCCGCCTTCCGTGGCTCACTGGCCGTGCCGAAGTGGGCTGCCCGCACGACGCTGCGCAGGCCGTCGGCCCCGACCAGCAAGTCGTATCCGGGAGACAGTGCCGCCACGTCGGTGACGTTCTCGTCGAGTTCGACGGTGACGTCCCCTAACGCGTCCAGTTCGGCCATCAGTGCATCGATCAAGTAGGGCCGGGAGAGCAGTAGTTCGGGTCGGCCCGCCTTGCGCTCGATGCGCTCCAGCGGGAGCCGGGCCAGCACCCGCCCATCAGGGGTGCGGACCTGCGCGGAGCGGTACGGCACCGCGCGCCGGCGCACCGCCTCGCCGACACCGAGACGGTCGAGGGCGTCCTGCGCGGCGGGGTGGAGGCCGAACGCGGTGCCGTACCGCTCCAGTTCCGTGCGACGCTCCCGGATCGATACCTGCCATCCCGCCCGGCGCAGTCCGATCGCCGTCGCCAGCCCGCCGACTCCCGCCCCCACCACAACGGCCGTTCCAGTCATCACGCCCCCCGTTATCGTGTTTACCGATTCGAGCCACCACAGCTGTGGTACCACGGTTGGGGTATCATGAGCAACAGGCCGAGGAAAAAGGAGAATTGACGCTGAGTGGGAACCGTCGTGATCTGCTGCGCGCTGCCACGATCCAGGTCCTGGCCTCCGCGGGCGGACGGGGCCTGACACACCGGGCCGTCGACGCGGCCGCCGCGGTGCCCGCGGGTACCACGAAGAACTACTTCCCGACCAGGGACGCCCTGCTGCGCGCCGCAGCCGAGCAATGCACGGAGCAATACCACCAGGTCGCCGCGGAGCTGATGGCCGCCGCAGGCGCACCCGTGGACCGCGAGAGCCTGGCGGCTCTGCTCAGCGGACTGCTCCGGAACGTCGCCGGCCCCGGCCGTCCCCGCATGCTCGCCTACCTGGAACTGCAGGCCGAGGCGGCCCGCAGAAGCTGGCTCTCCGCCATCCTCGACCCGATCGCGGCCGCCGACTTCGCCGGCCTCGAACAGGCCCAGCGCACTGCCGGACTGCCCGTCACCCCGCAACGGGCCGCCGCCGTCACCCTCGCCCTGCACGCCGCCATCCCACACCTGCTCGCCGGCGGCACCCGCACGCTGACCCACGCCGGGCTGGACGACCTCGACCGGTTCGCCAGCGACCTCCTGGCCGCGGTGTACCCGCCCGCCGACCACGACCGTCGAGCCGGCCGCAGCGACATCCACGTCCTCGACCCGCTGCAACGGCCCGGCCACGGTTCCGGTCAGATGACCAGCTGATCAGCACCTTCCGCACGCCGGGAAACTCAGCTTGACTCTGTCGGGGATCTTGAAGTTCCCCGGTGTGCCCGCCTGATCAGCGGGCATGCTCGGGGCTGATCGAAGACCGATGCAGTTGTCGAGGTACCAGTTGTCGCTCCGCCCCCGTTCCGGTGAGCAAGTCCCGTCTCTGACCGCTCAGATCGCGCGGGCGAGCAACCCAGGCGGTACGACCGCGATGTGGGTCAGAGACCGGCTGGACGGGCTGTGGTGCGACGAGGACTTCGCGGGCTGGTACCCGCGCGATGGACGCCCTGGCATCTCGCCCGCCCAGTTGGCCACCGTCTGCGTGCTGCAGTTCCTGCTCGGCCGGTCGGACCGGCAAGCGGCGGAAGCGGTCCGCTGCCGCATCGATTTCAAGTACGCCTTGGCCATGGAGCTGGACGATCCCGGCTTCCACCACAGCGTGCTGGCCGACTTCCGCGAGCGCCTGGCCCTGGATGACCGCGCCGACCGTCTCCTCGATCCGGCACTCACGCGCCTGAAGGAGGCCGGACTCGTGCGCAAGCGCACCACGCAGCGTACCGACTCCACCCACGTCCTGGCCGCGGTACGTGACCTGACCCGGCTGGAACTGGTCACCGAGGCCGTCCGTGCCGTGCTGGAAGAAGTGGCCCGCACCCCTCGCACCTGCTGACTGGCCTGGTCGACGAGGACTGGGGGCGCCGACCGGCCCCTCAGCCAGGACCCGTGGACCCGGAACGAACTCGTGGAACTGGCCGATGGCCTGTCGCCCACGCTGAAAGCCGCTGTGGAAAGGGCCGCACAGGAGGTGGAGCGCAGCATGATGCGCCCCTGCGAACGGTGCGGGCAGGTGAAAGTCCCCCCGCAGGG
>NZ_JBHVFE010000716.1:0-2822 GCF_042801945.1 Kitasatospora sp. NPDC057542 | reverse complement strand
GCCCGCCTCAGGTGCGGGCGCCGCGCCGGGCGTCCTCCAGCGCCTCCGCCAGCTTCATCGGCGAGCGGGTCGACAGATAGAGGTACGGCGTCGGGTCGGCAGGGTCGGTCACCTCGATCCGCAGCGCCGTCGGGACGTAGCTGCGCAGCAGCATGAAGGCGCGCGGATCGGCCTTCGGGCCGCGCCAGGCCGCCGCCTCGGCGGGGCTCAGCGCCTGCGCGCTGCCGAGCGCGTCCACCGGGATCCGGGCCGGGCCGGCCACCAGCGAGCCCTGGACCACGCGGATGCGGGCCGAGCCGTAGCTGCTGATCGCGACCGCGCCGGCGGCGATGCCGACCACCAGCCCGATCAGCGCGGCCGGACCGCTGACCCGGATGAGGATCAGCGCGAGTGTGAGACCCATCGCGATCGGGAGCAGCCACCAGGAACGCGGCACCGTGAGGCGTTCGTCGTACATGCCCCCATTGTGGTCGCCCTGACGCCCGGCAGGGGACGCCACCCCCACCGGAGGCCTTCCTACCCCTGGGTAGGGTTGGGCCCCGTGACCGGTACGACTGCCACCAGCACCCCCACCGCCCGGCCGGCGCCCGCGATGCCGCCGTCCCCGACCACCCCGCCGCCGGACGCCGTCCTGCCGCAGCGCCACCCCCAGGCGCCCGCCCCCGGCACCCGGCTCGGCTCCCACTACGAGCACTGCTTCGGCTGCGGCCCGCAGCACCCCGGCGGCCTGCGGATCGACGCGGTCGCCGGCGAGGGACTCGACGTCACCGCCGAGTTCGCCGTCCGTGACGCCCACCAGGGCGGCCCCGGCCTGGCCCACGGCGGGCTGCTGACCACCGCTATGGACGAGACCCTCGGCACGCTCAACTGGCTGCTGCACGCCCCCGCCGTGACCGGCCGGCTGGAGACCGACTTCCTCAGCCCGGTGCCCGTCGACTCTGTGCTGCACCTGCGCGCCTGGATCACCGGCGTGCACGGCCGCAAGATCTACAGCGCCGCCGAGGCGCGGATCGGCGGTCCGGACGGGCCGGTCGCCGTGCGTGCTCAGGCCCTCTTCATCCAGGTGAAGCTGGAACACTTCACCACGCACGGTCGTCCCGAGGACATCGAGAAGGTCCTCGACGACCCTGATCTGATGAAGCGCGCACGAGCCTTTGAGGTGAACCCTTGAGCGACACCCCCCGCCCGCAGCTGGACGTCCTGATCAAGCGCATCGACCCCGAGCTGCCGCTGCCCGCGTACGCGCAGCCCGGGGACGCCGGTGCCGATCTGCGCACCACCGTCGACGCCGAGCTGGCCCCCGGAGAGCGGGCCGTCCTGCCCACCGGCGTCGCCATCGCCCTGCCGGACGGCTACGCGGCCTTCGTCCACCCCCGGTCGGGGCTGGCAGCTCGTTGCGGCGTTGCCCTCGTGAACGCCCCGGGGACGGTCGATGCCGGGTACCGTGGAGAGATCAAGGTGATCGTCGTCAATCTGGACCCGCACGAGGGGGTCAGCTTCCGTCGAGGGGACCGGATCGCCCAGCTGGTGATCCAGCAGGTCGAGAAGGCCCGGTTCCACGAGGTGGAGGAGCTGCCTGGGTCGGCACGCGCCGAGGGCGGGTTCGGGTCGACCGGCGGCCACGCCGCGGTCTAGCATGCCCGCGGCCTCGCAGGAAGCCGAGCAGGTATTCGCATCGGTCTTGGACCGGGAAGGACAGTGACCGTGTTCCGTCGTCGCCAGAAGAGCGAGGACGCTGTCGAGCAGCTCGCCGACGACGCCATCAGCGCCGACGAGACGGCCGATGACGTCGAAGGTTCCGCCGAGAGCGAGAACGTGACCGAGCTGGACCCGGCCGACAGGGTCGGCCTGCCTCCGGCTCCCCGGCCGGATGGCCCGTGGGACAACTCCGAGCTGGAGAACCCCGAGGAGGGACGAGTCGACCTCGGGGGTCTGCTGGTCCCCGGTGTCGAGGGCATGGAGCTGCGCGTCGAGGTCGCCGGTGACGCGATCGTGGCCGCCACCCTCGTGCTCGGCAACAGCGCCATCCAGCTCCAGGCCTTCGCGGCCCCGAAGTCGGAGGGCATCTGGGGCGAGGTCCGGGAGGAGATCGCCAACGGCATCACCTCGCAGGGCGGCCTCATCGAGGAGGAGGAGGGCCCGCTCGGCTGGCACCTCCGCGCTCAGGTCCCCGTGCAGCTGCCGGACGGCACCCAGGGTGTGCAGCTGGTGCGGTTCGTCGGCTGCGACGGTCCGCGCTGGTTCCTGCGCGGTGTGATCTCGGGCCAGGCCGCAGTGCAGCCGGAGATGGCCGGGATCCTGGAGCAGGTCTTCCGGCAGACGGTCGTCGTGCGTGGCGAGTCCCCGATGGCTCCCCGCGACCCGATCGTGCTGAAGCTTCCCGAGGACGCCCAGATGGTCGCCGACGGTGGCGGGGCGGCCGCCGCTGCCGGTGAGGGCGAGAGCCGCTTCGGCGGCGCCTCGCTCGACCCGTTCGCGCGTGGCCCGGAGATCACCGAGGTCCGCTGACCCGGATCCGGCCGGCCCTGACCGGCATGGATCGCCCCTGTCCGGGAGCCCGGACAGGGGCGATTTGCATGTGGCGGGCAGGTCCCCGTACAGTTCCGGAGTCGCCGCGGGAGACCAAGGTGGCAAAGCGGAAAGCAAATCCGATGAATGAAACTCCGGAAAACGGAGCGGAAAACATCTGATAAGCTGGAAACACGAAAGAACGAAGCCCGGAGGATTCGCTGGAAGGCGGTCCGAAGGAAGCGTCCGTTCCTTGAGAACTCAACAGCGTGCCAAAAGTCAACGCCAGATATGTTGACATCCCCGGCCTCAGG
>NZ_JBHVFE010000715.1:0-2824 GCF_042801945.1 Kitasatospora sp. NPDC057542 | reverse complement strand
CCATCCGGTCGTCGGATGGGGCGCTCCCGGTGTTCGCCGGTGTGCGGGAGATCCTTTGAGGGAGGGGTGCGTGAAGGACCTGCGAATCGTGCTGTGGAGTCTGGCTGCCGGGCTGGTGGTCGCGGGCGGGCTGGGGTGGGCCGGGTGGGCCGCGTGGCAGAAGCTCCGGCCGTCCTGGCCCGAGGTGCCGGATCCGGTCGGGCGGTGGAGCGGGGGGACGGCCGTCGTGGAGTTCCTGCCGGAGGGGCGGGTCGGGTCCGCGCAGGTGCCGGCGTACGTGTGCAGCAGCTCTGCGGCGGACAAGGCGCGGCCGACGGAGATCGAGGGGCGGTGGAAGAAGTCCTTCTTCGACGACGTCGGTCCCGCGGTCTACGTGGAGGCGAAGCGGAAGGACGACGGGGGCACGTGCGGGTTCTGGTTGACGGCCGAGGAGAACGGTAAGGACCTGTGGCTCCTGAAGAGCCCGGGCTTCCTGATGACGAAGTCCTGAGTGGCAGTGGTGAGCGCGGGGGAGTCCGGAAACGGAGGCGGGCGGTGAACGGCGTTCGCGGGCGGGCCGTGGTGCTGGCGGGGCTGTTGTCGTTGGTGGTGGGGTGCGCCGGTGGGAGCGGGGAGAACGCGCCGGTGGTCGGGTACTGGCGGTCGGGGGCCGGCGAGATCGAGTTCCTGAAGGGTGGCGAGCTCGGGCAGGTGAGCCTGCTGCCGGCGGTGTGCTTCAAGCCGGCGTCCGACCAGCAGGAGCACTTCAAGGGCACCTGGCGCTACGAGCGGATCGAGGATGCGGGGCGGGGCGCGAGTGCCGTGCTGACCTCCGATTCGGGGGCGGTGACGTGCGAGCGGTACTTCCGGTACGTCAAGGACGATGCCGGCGAGCGGTTGCAGCTGGACTCGCGGGACGTCACCGAGGAGCCCTTCCTCCGGCAGAAGGGGCATGCCATCGGCACGGTGGTGGAATGATCCGGGGCTGTGCCGGTGGTGTTGTGCCGGGTCGGCGGTCGGGGGAAGGGACGGGCGGCCGCAACCCCGTGGCGGCCGCCCGCCGCCGTACCGGGCCTACGGGTGGTACACGACCTCCGGGAAGGCCTTCGACGGCCCGTCGAGCAGGTTGCCGCAGTGCCGGTTGCGCAGGTGGAGGTCGAAGAAGGCGCGCGGGTAGGCCTGCTGGATGAGCACGCCGCGGTCGGGGTCGAGGGTGCCGACCTGGGACTGGATCTGCTGCTCGGTCATGCCGAGCAGCCTGCCCGCCTGGGGGACCAGCGTCATGTTGTCGCCGTACGAGCCGTGGACGGCGCCGGTGGCCTGGACGTCGAGGCGCCAGCCGCGCAGGTGGCCCCAGAAGGTCTCGGCGTACGGGTTGACGGCCCGGGCGAAGTCGGCGGTCATCATCATGAACGGCCGGTCGATGTCGGTGGTGATGGGGGGATTGCACGCCATCGGCCCGTCGAGGGAGATGGCGGCGCGGATGCGCTGGTCGGCGATCATGGCGAGCGCGGCGCCGGTGCCGCCCTTGGACCAGCCGAAGGCGCCGATGTTCCGCGCGTCCAGGCCGCCGAGCAGGCCGGCCGGCAGGGCGCGGCCGTCGACGTCGGGGTTGCGGCCGTTGGCGAGGTCGACGACGCGGTCGAGCAGGAAGAGCAGGTCGGCCGCGTAGTCCCTCGGGTACAGCCCCGGGGCGACGCCGTCCCGGGTGACGACCGTCCCGTCCGGGAACTCGGTGATGCCGTCGTGGGTGTGGTCGACGGTGACGACGGCGAAGCCGTGGCTGGCCAACTCCTGGACCACGATGGTGTGGTCGGCCCGGTGGCTGCCCGCGCCGTGCGAGTAGAGGACGACGGGCAGCGGCCGGCCGGTCCGGTGGACGGGCGCGCCCTGGTGGCCTGCGGTGAGCGGGGCGAGCGTGAGGGGGAGCGGGAAGCCGACGTCGTCGAGGAAGGCCTTCAGGGCGCCCTCGGTCATCCAGGGCGCGAGCGGGTACGTGTCGGCGTCCGCGGCCCGGGCCGGATACCAGACGGTGGCCATCAGCTCGCGGAACTTTCCGGGCCTGGCGTTCGGGTCCAGCCGGGACTCGTCGCGCAGGTGCAGCGGCACCATGCCCACCGGGAAGGGGCCGGTGGGCGCGGGCAGGGTGAGCCGTGTGGGGGAGCCGGTGCCGGAGGGGGCGGTGCCGGAGGAGGCGGGCGCGGCCGAGGCCGAGGCGGTGCGGGCGAGGCCCAGCGGCGCGACGGCGCCCAGGGCGAGCGCGGTGCCCAGCATGCGGCGGCGGGTCGGTCCGGTGCGGCGTGCGGTCGGCGTGGCGTCCGTCGAGGGGCTGTTCGTCGGCGTGCTGTCCATCGGCGTGGTGTCCATGCGCGGAACGCTGTCACGCGGGCCGGGCGGGCAGCATCAGCCCGTCGATTGATCATCCGTCACCTCGTATTGGCCCACGGGTTTACATCCCCGGGCCGATGCGGAAGAGGGTCGGGCGGGGTCCACGTCCGAGGCTCCGCTGGTTAGGCTGGGGAGAGTCCGGGAGGAGGGGCGCATGAGCGGGGACGACGGGCAGGGGTACAGCGCGGACGATGAGCTGCGGAAGGCGGGTCCGGCGGGCCGGGGCAAACGGTTGCTGGGCGGCGTGGTGATCACGCTGATGTTCGTGGTCCTGGCGGTGGCGATGGTCGCCGTGGTCGTGTTCGTCACCTGGGGGGCTTTCCGGATCGCCACCTGGCTCGGCATGGTCGTGCTGGTCGTCGAGGTGGCGGCGGGCCTCTACTGCCGGGGGAGCGTGCTCGCCTCGGGCCGTTCCGGGCGGTGACGTCCGGGCGGCGGCCCCTCGGCGTGCGAGGGG
>NZ_JBHVFE010000714.1:0-2849 GCF_042801945.1 Kitasatospora sp. NPDC057542 | reverse complement strand
GACGGCCGGGCACGCCACGGGGGAGCGTGCCGGGCCGTCGGGTCCCGCACCGGGCGCCCGGGTCGACCGGGCGGCAGGCGGTGCGGGGCGGGTCAGCGGGCGGACTCGTGGGCGAAGACGGCCTGGCCGATCGCCTTCTGCAGCGGGTTCAGGTGCTTGTCGACGAGGGTCTGGTAGTCGGTGGCGTGGCCGTCGGACCACTGGCCGAGGCCCGCGACCATGGCCCGGCCGGCGCCGGAGAACATCTGCACCATGCCGCTGTCCGGGGGCAGGGTGGCCAGGCCCGAGGCGGGCGGCGGGGCCTGGGCGCCGACCTGGTAGTCGTCGAAGGCCATGCTCAGCGTGGTGACCAGGTGGACGGTGTCCTTGGGGTCCGCCATGGTGAAGACGGCGAGGTTGTACTGGTTCTTGGCGCTGTCGGTGTACAGGGCGATCTGCTCGCCCAGGCAGCCCTTCGACGCGCGGATCAGCCCGATCAGCCGCGGGCCGACCGAGTCCGGTTCGACGCAGGAGTTCATGACGGTCGATCCGACCCTGGTGTAGACCTCGCCGCCGGCTACCGTCACCTGGGCGGGGAACAGCTGGTCGAGCGGCAGCAGGGAACCGTCCGGGGCCGCGGAGGCCCGGGACCCGGTGGCGGAAGCGGAAGCGGCAACGGAAGCCGAAGCGGACGGGGCCGCGGCGGCCGGGGTCCCGCTCTCCTCGCCGGAGGGGCGCAGCAGGGTGAAGGCGCCCGCGGTCAGTGCGGCGGCGGTGAGGGCGAGCGCGAGGTTGCGCGGCCAGACCCGCTTGGGGCCGGGCGGGGTGCCGGCGGGTCGGTGGAGGTTCTCCTCCTTGATGTCGGCCGCGCGGACGAAGTCCTCGTCCAGGGTGACGTTCCAGCGGGAGTCGTCGTCGGGCCGCTGGGCCGGATCGGTGTGGGACATACCGACGCACGATAATGATCATGATTACGGCACGGGACAACGGTCCGATCACAGTGCGGTCACAGTGCCGGGGGCGGCGACGGCTTGTCGTTCACGTCCTCCCTGGTCCAGGCGCCGGCGCCGAGGCGTCCGGTGGTGCCGAGGTCGAGTTCCGGGACGACCATCACGGGGGCCGCGTCGGGGGTGGCGCGCACCCGCACGTACGGGGCGTTGAGCGGCTCGCCGGCCTCGGTGGTGTTGCGCCACACCAGGGTGGCGCGGGCGCCCTCCCCCGGGCGCAGGTCGAACTTCCGCGGCGGGTCGTCGGCGCCGGTGCCGGTGGCGATCTCGGAGCCGCCGCGCAGGACGCGCACCCCGTCGAGGGGCCGGTGGTCGAGGTCGAGCGGCTGCACCTGCGGGTAGCCGTCGAGGGTGACGGTGGCGGTGCCGCAGTTGCGCAGGTGCAGGCCGACCGCGCGCAGACCCATCGCGGCGCTGCCCTCGTCGGCGTACAGCCGCAGGCCGGAGGGCGGGCAGGGGCCGTCGGGGCGGGGTGCCTCGGCGGTGGGCACGCTGCGGACCTTGAGGATCTCCGGCTTCGACGGACGGGTGCCGGGCCGTGCCTGGCCGGTCCGGGGTGGGAAGACGGGCTCGCCGAGCCGCGTCGGGGCCCCGGTCAGGTCGACGCTCCCCTTCTCAGTGGCCCCGGGGGCGAGCCCGGCGACGGTCCGGCTGAGGTTGTCCAGCGCGGACCCCTCCGCCGAGCGGAGGCTGAACACCACGGTGACGTCGTACGGTTCGCCGTTCGGGTTGGTCACCTCGTACTCGAAGCAGGTGGGGCCGACGGCGGTGATCCGCACCCCGCCCTGGGCGAGCCCTGTCGGCTGCGCGGCCCCGGGCGCCGTCGGCGTCGACGTCGGCGTGCCGCACGGCGCTGGGCTGCCGGACGCCTCCGCGCCGCCGCCCGCGCCCGTGGTCGCCACGGTGCCGCAGCCCGCGAGCAGCAGGGCGGCGGTGGCGGCGAAAGTGGAGTGACTGACCGTCAGCCTGGGGCGGTTCGAGGAGGTCTGGCGCATCGAGCGAGTCGATCACGCCCCGCGCCGGACGGCTGTGAGCGGCGTCACTTCGTGTGCAACAGACCTGCCACGGTCCGCGCCGTCGGCGGGCGGGAGAGGCGGGTCCGGGACGAAGCGGACCCGCTGGCGCACGGGCCCGGGAATTGGCCTCCCGTGCCCGGACCGGGACCGGTAGCGTGCCGATATGACAAACGATCACACCCCGGTGACGGTGGAACAGATCAGCAAGGCCCTGACCGCGTTGGGCTACTTCGACCACGAGATCACCCCGGCCGAGCACGCCGAGTTCGCGGCCCTCAACAACCACCCCGACATCTACCGGGTGCGGATGGTCAACGCCCTGCTGGGCTTCGCCCAGAGGGAGGCGATGTTCGCCGATGGGGTCGAGCTGGACGAGGAGAACCAGTTCGCTGCGGTCGGCGAGCAGATGAAGGCCGCCGAAGCCTGGGACGACATGATCCTGCAAATGGCCTTCACGGGCTGGCAGATCGCGCGGGCGATGATGCCGCTGCGGATCTACGCCCCGCTCGAGGAGAGTGGGCCGCTGCCGATGGCCGCCGTGCAGGCCGCCGAGGGGCTGCACGTCATGCTGGGCGCGCTCGGCGGGACCTACGCGGCGAGCGCGGCCGGCGACATCGAGGGCATCGCCTTCCAACTGGAGATGCAAAGAGCGGCCCGGGGGCTGCTGCAGACCGCCATCGACAACATCGACTCCGTGCTGGACGCGGCCGAGGCGGCCAACAACCAGTAGCCGCCCCCGGCCACCCGGCTGCCCGCCCGGGTGGCCGGGCAGCCGCCATCACGCCCGGCGGGGACCACCGGGCCCGGGGCCCCGGGCGGAGTCGTCCGCCCCAGCCGGTCATTCGCC